>JAEUIX010000114.1 GCA_016794945.1 Phycisphaerae bacterium | reverse complement strand
TTCCAGGGCGCGCTGCTGGCCGGATACCTGTACGCCCACCTGCTGGGCAAGATCCCATCGCGCCTGGCTCAACTGATCGTCCACGCCGCCGTGCTCGCCCTGGCGGCGCTGGCCCTGCCCATCGGGCTGCACGACCAATCGCCCCCGCTGGACAGCGAAATGCCCATCGGCTGGGTGCTCGGGACCCTGGCGCTGACCGTCGGGGCGCCGTTCTTCGCCCTGGCGTCGGCCGGCCCCCTGCTGCAGAAGTGGTTCGCGCAGACCGACCACCCGCACGCCCGCGACCCGTACTTCCTGTACGCCGCCAGCAACCTCGGCTCCATGCTCGCGCTGCTGGGCTACCCGCTGCTGCTCGAGCCGGCCATCGGTCTGGCGGGCCAGCGCGTGCAGTGGTCGATCGCGTACGGGCTCTTCGCGGCATCGGCCCTGGCGTGCGGGTGGTGGATGCTGCGCCGGCCCGTTGCCGCCGCGACGCCCGTCAGAACGCCCGCCGTCGCTCCGGCCGACCCGTCGGCCAGCGATGAAACGGTGCAGGCGGCGCTCTCCACCAGCGTCACGCCCCTGGTGCGGCTGCGCTGGGTCTTCCTGGCCTTCGTGCCGTCGAGCATGATGCTCGGCGCCACGCAGTACATCGCCACCGACATCGCGTCGTTCCCGCTGCTGTGGGTCATCCCGCTGTCGATCTACCTGCTGACGTTCATCGTCGCGTTCAGCCCGCGTTGCCGCTGGGTCGTTCGCGTCGCCCAGGCGCTGCTGCCCCCGGCGGTGCTCTTCCTGGCCCTGATGCTCTACAAGGAGCCGCGGTTCGAGCTGAAGCTCATCGTGATCCCCCACCTCGTCGGGCTGCTGATCGTCGGCCTGGTCTGCCACGGGCGGCTCGCCGCCGAGCGACCAGACGCTTCGCGCCTCACCGAGTTCTACCTCTGGATCGCCGTCGGCGGCGTGCTCGGCGGCATCTTCAACTCCATCGTCGCGCCGCTGGTCTTCACGTCCGTCGCCGAGTACCCCATCGCGCTGGTGCTGGCCTGCCTGGCGCGGCCGTGGCGCATCAGCCAGGGGGTCAAGCACGCCATCCACGAGTGGTGGGTCCGGTTCAACGGCGCGCTGGACCTGGCCGTGCCGGTCGCCGTCGGCGCCCTGTTCACCGCGATGCCCGCCGTGCTGGTCTGGCTCGGCAACCGCATGCCCGCCGTCGACAGGTTCATCCGCCAGAACGAGCACGACTGGGGCTACTGGGCCCTGCGCATGGGCATCCCCGCGGCCCTGTGCCTGGTCTTCGCCCGCATGCGCCTGCGCTTTGCGCTGTGCGTCGCGGCCGTCTGCGTGCTGCCGTTCCTCGACCCGGGCAAGGGCGCCAGGGTCGTCCACGCCGACCGAACCTTCTTCGGCGTCTACCGCGTGCACGCCAGCAGCGACCGCAACCGCGACATGACCTGGCACCAGCTCTACCACGGCCGCACCATGCACGGCAGCCAGCTCATGATGGAGCCCTGGTCCCTCGAGCCCACCACCTACTACTCCACCAACAGCCCCATCCGCGACGTCTTCCACGTCTTCGACGGACGCGCGGACGTCCGGGCGGCCTTCGTCGGCATGGGCGGGGGCACGCTCGCGGCGTTCGGTAAGCCCGGCTGGGTCTGCGACTTCTACGAGATCGACCCGGCGATGGTCCGAATCGCCACCGACCCGGAGCTGTTCACCTACATCCGCGACGCCCGCGCCAAGGGCGTCACGGTCAACACCGACGCCGTCGGAGACGCCCGCATCACCCTCTCCCGAGCCCCCGCGGGCGTGTACGACCTGATCATCCTCGACGCGTTCAGCTCCGACGCCATTCCCGTCCACCTGCTGACGCGCGAGGCCATCGAGATGTACCTCTCGCGGCTCCGCCCCGGCGGGGTGCTGGTGTTCCACATCACCAACGGGTACCTGGACCTGTCGCCCGTCATGGCCCGCGCCGCCGAGACGCTCGGCCTGGCGGCCCGCGTGCGCGATCACACCCCGCGAAACGACGCCGAACGCGGGCTCGACCCCAGCAGCAGCCAGTGGCTCGTGATGGTCCGCGCCGAGCACGACCTCGGTCCCATCGAGCACGACGACCGGTGGGAGCCGCCGCTCACCCGCCCGGACGTGCCCGCGTGGACCGACGACTACTCGAACCTCTTCCGCGTGCTGAAGTGGAAGTAGCGGCGCGCGCCGGCCGGTCGTTCAGCTCTGCCGGCGTGACACCTCGACGCGCCCGCCCGGCGCATCCTTGATCTGCCAGCCCATCGCCGCCAGTTCATCGCGGATCGCGTCGGACCGTGCGTAGTCCTTGGCCGCGCGCGCATCGCGCCGCGCCCGGAGCAGTTCTTCGACCCGCTCGTCCGGACGCGCGCCGCCCACGAACAGCCCGATCTCCGTCCGCTGTTCCGCCGGCCGCTCCAGGCTCAGCACCCCGAGCACGCCGTCCATCAAGCGGAGCGCGGCCGCTTCCGCGGCCCCGGGCGAAGCGGTCGCCGCCAGGGTGTTCACCGCCGCGATCGCCCCGGCGATGTTCAGGTCGTCGTGCATGGCGCCGGCAAACTCCCGAACCGCCGGCAGATCGGGCACGTCGCGGCCCGCCCCCGCGTCCCCCGCCGGCGCCGCCCCGAGCACCTTGCGCCAGCGGTCGATCATCCGCTGGCTGTCGGTCAGCCCCTGGAAGGTGAAGTTCGCGTTCGAGCGGTAGTGCGTGCGGATCAGCTCCAGGCGCAGCGCCGCCGGCTCCACGCCGCGATCGAACAGGTCGCGCGCCGTGAAGAAGTTCCCCTTGCTCTTGCTCATCTTGGCCCCCTCGACGATCAGGTGGCGCGCGTGGAACCACGCGCGGCTGAAGGCCGGGGCCCCCGTGGCGCAGCACGACTGGGCGATCTCGCACTCGTGGTGCGGGAAGATGTTGTCCTCCCCGCCCGAGTGCAGGTCGATCATGCCGTCGGCGCCCGCCAGCCGCTCGCCGGCCATCACCGAGCACTCGATGTGCCACCCCGGGTACCCCTCGCCCCACGGGCTCGGCCACTTCATGATGTGGCGCGGGTCCTCCTTCCACAAGAGAAAGTCCGCCGGGTGGTTCTTCTGCTGCTGGTTCGCGTCGCTTACACGCCCCCCCGCGCCGGCCCGCAGGTGCTCCAGCGTGTTGCCGCTCAGCCGCCCGTACGCCGGGAACCGCTGCACGTCGAAGTACACCACGCGGCTCCCCGGTTCGCCCCGCACGTACGCGAACCCGCGCTCGATCAGCCGCTCGATCATCGCGATCATGCCGGGGATCTTGGCCGTGGGGCGCGGCATGAGCGTCGGGTCGCGCTGCGCCTCCAGCGCCACCTTGAGCCCGAGCCGGCGCGCATCGTCCAGGAAACGCTCGGCGTAGAACCCCGCGATCGCGTACGGGTCGCCCGGGTTCAGCGTCGCGCCCTCGGGAAGCCTGCCCGATTTCTTGGCCTCGGCCAGCCGCCGGCCGGCCACCGCCATGCGGTCCTCGCCGTGCTCGCCCCCCTCGGCGTCGTCGGTCATGTGGCCGACGTCGGTGATGTTCATCACGTGCACGACCGTGCGCGGGCCGCGGTGCACGCCGCCGCCCGCCGTCGCCAGGTCGCACAGCGGCGACTCGATGAACCGGCGCAGCACGTCCGCCGCCAGGAACGATCGGAAGTTGCCGATGTGCGCATCGTCGTACACCGTCGGACCGCACGAGTAGAACGTGACCCGCGACGGGTCTCCCGGCGTCAGCGGCTCGACGCGGCGCGTCAGCGTGTTGTACAGGTTCAGCGGCATGCGGCGCTCGCAACGGCCGCAATTGATAGGCGCCCGCCCGGCCGGCCCGCGACGCTCACCCCACCGGCTGGCCGTCGGCACGCGCTCCGGCGCCGGCCTCGTCCGGCTCCGGACGGACCTCCAGCGACACCTTGACCACCCGCGTCGGCTTGGCTTCCAGGATCGTGAACCGCATCCGCTCGTGGTCGAAACTCTCCCCCTTCGACGGGATCCGCCCCAGCGTCGTCACCACGAACCCGCCCACCGTGTCGTAGTCCTCGCTCTCGGGGATCTGCACCCCCAGCGACTCGAGCGCGCCGTTCACGTCCATGATCCGAGCCGCCGCGTCCACGTCGGCCCGGTTCTGCTCCGGCTTGAGGACAACGTCCGGGAGTTCGGCCTGCGGCGCTTCGTACTCGTCCCGGATGTCGCCCACGATCTGCTCGACGATGTCCTCGATCGTCACCAGCCCCGCCGTGCCGCCGTACTCGTCGGCCACCATGGCGATGTGCACCTTGTTCGCCACCATCTCGTCCAGCAGCTCACGCACCGTCTTGGTTTCCGGCACGAACCGCGCCGGTCGAAGGATGTTCTTGAGCTCGAACGGCTTCCCCCCGACCCGGCTGCCGTCGCCCGCCAGCCAGTGCATCAGGTCCTTCACATAGAAGATCCCCACCACCTGGTCCAGGCTCTCGCCGTACACGGGGATCCGCGAGTGCCGCAGCGCCTTGACCGTCTTGATCACCTGCCCGAGATCGTTCGAGAGCTCCATCGCCTCGACGCTCGGCCGGGGCGTCATGATCTGCTGCACCGTCAGATCCTTGAACGACACCACCGCCTCGATCATCTTCCGCTCGAAGTCGTCGAACGCGCCCTTGGCCTCTCCCTCCTCGATCACGCTCAGCAGCTCCCGCTGCACCTGCTCCCCCGCGTGACGACGCTCCGCCCCGGCCAGCCGCCGGACCACCTCGTCCGTCCCCCGCGCCACCACCTCCAGCGGCGTCACCAGCGCCGCGGCGAGCCGCGACAGCGACCGCGTCGACCAGATCACCCGCGCCCCGGCGTACGTCGCCACCGACATCGGCGCCGCCACGCCCACAAGCCACCCAAGCACCGCCACCGCCAGCACCCCAAGCCCGCCGTCCAGCCAGTCCGGCCTGTCGTTGGCACGCAGGGCCGCGATCCACTCCACCATCCCCATCGCCGCCACCCCGAACGCCGCCAGCGCGACCAGCCCCGTCGCCCGGGCGTACACCCCCGAGTGGTCCATCATCCGCCCCATCGACTCCGCCGCCGCCTTGCCGGACCGCTCCTCCGCCAGCGACTCCACGTCCGTCCGCGACGTCTGCACCATCGCGTGGTAGATCGCGCTGAACACGCAGCCCACCGCCGCGGCGGCCAACGCCACCCAGATGGCCAGCGTTCCCATCATGACGAACCACTCCCCCCGAATGTGTCTCCGACCCCCAGCGCCCGAAGGATCTCGTCCTCCCGCGCGTGCATCGCCCGGTACCCCGCCTCGCTGTGGTCATCGTGCCCCAGGCAGTGCAGCACCCCGTGCAGGATGTACAGCAGCAGCTCCCGACGCACCGGGTGGCCCCGGTCGCCGGCCTGCCGATCGGCTTCATCGAGGCAGATCAGGATGTCCGTGTCCAGCGCCCCTCCG
Source organism: Phycisphaerae bacterium (assembly GCA_016794945.1). The sequence goes on along the minus strand of JAEUIX010000114.1, from coordinate 4,490 downwards.
GCCGACGGGTCCGGCCGAAGGTCGAAGGTCAGAACGTCGGTCGTCCCTTCCACCCCGGAGTACCGCCGATGGGCCTCGGCCATCTCCGCATCCCCCACCACCCGAACCCGGACCTCCCCGGCTCCTCCGGCCATCAGAGCCGCTCGGCCCGCCCACTGGCCGAGCCAAGCCGCATCGTCCCGGGCCAAACGCCCCGTTGCGTCGATCACGTCCACGATCACCCCCGCTGCCTCCCCTGCGGCCGGAGGCCGGTCCGCCTCGCCCGAATCTTCGGCGAGTGCGACCGCGGCGACCTGGTTGGAGGGCGTGCGAGAGGTCATGGACTAGAACCCAGTGATGAATCGTACCGCACCACCGCGCGCGAGCAACCGACGAATACCTTACATGATACGAACTTGATGGCCGCGATAGGGATGAAACCAGCGTCAATGCCACCGAATGCCCGTTGCCGGCGAAACCACGGGCACCGCCGACTATTTTTGTTTTCGGTCAGTCAATCCCAGATGAAGCGGCAGTCGCTGGTTCTTCGCCCGGCCTTCGGAAAGATCCCCAGGAACTGGTTCACACCGGTGGGATCGCCCGGCTCATCGATGAACAGGCAATCCGGCCGGATCGTGCCGCGCGAGGTCTTGTACTCCAGTTCCCGCGGAGAGTGGCTGGTCTCGAAGTTCACGTGCCCATCGGCGTAACCCACATCGCCGATCCACGCGCCGTTCTTCATCGGTGCCAGGGTCGGATGGCTTGTCTTGACCGGGGAGTACTGGGCGTTGCCGGCGGCGTCCACGCCTGTCTGCATCAGATCCGGCCCCCGTTCGCCCACCAGCGCCAACAGCGGTTCGAACGTGCTCTTCCATTTCCCTCGCCGCGCCCCGGCCGGGGGCATGAACGCGAACGACAGGTTGCCCGGCGGCGACGCCCGCCCCACCGCGCCGATCGGCGATGTGAAATCGTCGTTGAACGCGGGGTCCCAGAGCGCGGCGGCGGGGTCGACCGCGCGGGCCGGGCGCTGCGTCTGGTAGTCGTCGTCGATCGTGATGTTCGGGTGCAGTTCCCGCGCGGCGACCAGCGATTCGGGGCAGATCAACCCGTTCCAGATCAGGATCGAGGCGATGCTGGCGGTGGTGTTCTTGCTGTCGGGATCGCCGCCGGCGCTCACCGTGGCGTCCGACGCGTCCAGCGCCGACGGCAATGGGAACTCGTCGCGGTTGGCCTGCGCCCACACCTGCATGGCCTGCACGATGCTCCGGATCTGTGTTGCGTTGCGGAGTGTGGTACTGCGGTAGCAGCCGCGGCGCCACGTTGTGCTGTACGCCGCCAGCAGAAGGCCCATCATCAACAGGCTGACGACCACCACGGTCACCAGTTCCACCAGCGTGAAGGCGCACCGATCGCGCCCGTCGTCACGCCCGCCCGTTCGTCCGTTCATGGATCGGCTCCACGAGTCCCATCCCCGCCGATCGTCCATTCGCCCCCGCTGTCCGGCGGTTCCCGCGTTCAGCCGGCGCCGCGCCCACGCACGGCGCGCCAGGCCTCGCGGATAAACGCCGCGGCCAGCAGCAGCAGCAGCACGGCCACCGCCGCGTTGAGCACCGTCGGGTTCAGGTCGCCCGCCGCGGTGCGCCACTGCCCGCGCAGCGCGTCTCGCGCGCCCACGGCGGCCTGCAGGCCCAGCGCCCACAGCGTGATGGTCATCACGAAGATCATGGGCACGAGCGTGTACCAGTAGCGCCGGCCGCTGCGCGCCAGCCACACCGTGATCCCCAGCAGCGTGAGCGACGCCAGCAGCTGGTTGCTGGTGCCGAAGAGCGTCCAGAAGAGCCGGTACGCCCCGGGGTCCACCGCCAGCAGCATCACCAGCGGCACGCCCGCGGTCAGAGCCGCGCCCACGAGACCGACCGCCTTGGCCTCGACGCCCGGCGGCACGTCGCGCAGCTCCGGATCCGTATCGGGCCCGTGTGGGTGGTCGTCGGCGACACGCGGCTTTGCCGCGGGCGCCGCGCCCCCCGGGCGCGCCGAAGGTCGGAACTGAAAGTACAACTCCGTCAGCAGGTACCGCCCCAGACGCGTCGACACGTCCAGCGTGTCGAACACGAACGTGCTGAAGGCCATCGCGCCGAAGGTCGCGGCGAACACCAGCCAGTCCTTGCCCAGGAACACCGTCAGGAACTGCGCGAGCCCGTCGCCGTAGATGCGCGCCGGCGGCTGGCCCGCCGCCTGCGCCGGCGTGATGATCAGCACCGTCGCCAGCGCGATCACCGCCACCAGGCCCTCCAGCAGCATCGCCCCGAATCCGATCGGCGTGCAGTGCGATTCCCTGGCCACCTGCTTGCTGGTCGTGCCGCCGCAGATCAGCCCGTGAAACCCCGAGCAGGCGCCGCACGCGATCGTCACGAACAGGAAAGGAATCACCAGGTCCGTCGGGCGCAGCGTCGAACCTTCGCGGAACATGTCAACCGCCGACAGCGGGTTGAGCGTCGCCAGAGCCTGCTCGGTCACCATCGGCTGGCGGATCTCGTAATTGCCGAACAGCACGCCGCCCAGGCCCACCGCGATCGCCAGGTAGAGCACGAACCCGCCCAGGAACCCGCGTGGCTGCTGCAGCAGCCACATCGGCAGCAGCGAGGCCCCGAAGCAGTACAGCAGGATCAGCACGCACCAGGTGGTCGAAGAGAAGTTCAGGATCGAGTCCAGCTGCGTGCCGGCCCACACGCACCCCAGCGTCGCCGGCACGAACACCAGCGCCGACAGCCACCCCGGCGGGCGCAGGAACCGCTCGACGACGCCCATCACCAGCGCCAGCAGCAGGTAGAGCGCGCTGCTGGCAGCCACCGCGCCGCCCTTGTTGAACGGCGTCGCCAGCCCTTCGAACTCCTCGGCCCGCCCCACGAACGACTCGGCGGTGATCTGCGTGAACGCCACGATCACGTAGACCAGCGCCACCCAGATGAACGCCGTGATCGCCAAAAACGCTCGCCGCCCCAGGTTCGCCCGCGCGATCTCCGCGATGGAATGCGCCCCGTGCCGCACCGACGCCACCAGCGCCGACAGATCGTGCACCGCCCCGATGAAGATCACCCCCAGCACGATCCAGATCAGGCACGGCAGCCACCCGAAGCCCATGCACGCCAGGATCGGGCCGGCGATCGGGCCCGCCGCCGCGATCGCGGAGAAGTGCTGGCTCATCAGGTAGAACGGGCGCGTCGGGATGAAGTCCACCCCGTCGTTGATCCGGGCCGCGGGCGTGGGCGTGCGGTCGTCCAGACGGTACTGGCGGGCGATGTACGTGCCGTACAGCAGGTACCCGGCGCACAACGCCGCCATCACCGCCAGCGCCAACGCCGTCAGTCCCATCGCCGCCCACTGTGACAACTCCCGGCCCCGTGGTCAACACGCCCGTTTCGGTATGCTCACCGCGATCCCCGGGGGCGGGAACGGAGCCCGAACGTGATCAAGCTCTTGTGCGCGTTTCTCCTCGCCGTCGCCGCGGCTTCGGTCGGCCCCGCCCGCGCGCAGACCGCGCCCGTCGCCTTCGTCAACGCGCGCATCGTTCCCGTCGGCAACGCCGAGGGCGCCGGTGCGGCGGAGATCGATCGCGGGGTCCTCGTCGTGCACCAGGGCCGCATCGTCGCCGTCGGCCCGGCCGACGCGACAGCCATCCCGCCCGACGCGCTGCGGATCGACTGCGCCGGCAAGGTCATCATGCCCGGCCTGGTCGACACCCACAACCACATCGGCGGGGTCGGCGGAGCCGACGGCAGCGCCACCCTCCAGCCCGACGTGCGCGTCAGCGACTCCATCAATCCCCTCGACTCGGGCTTCCGGCGCGCCGTCGCCGGCGGCCTGACCACCCTCAACATCATGCCCGGCTCCGGCCACCTGCTCAGCGGCCAGACCGTCTACGTCAAACTCCGCCCCGCCAAGCGCATCGACGACATGATCATCCGCGACGACCGCGGCAACCCCATGGGCGGCATGAAGATGGCCAACGGCACCAACCCCATGCGCGACCCGCCCTTTGCCGCCACGCGCGGCAAGGCCGCGGCGATGGTGCGGGACCTCTACACCAGGGCCCAGCAGTACAAGGCCAAGCGGGCCGCGGCGATCCAGGCCGGCGGCGCCGGCGCGGGCCCCGACGGGCAGGACCGCGCCCCGGCCCGCGACCTGGCCATGGAGGCTCTGGTCGAAGTGCTCGACGGTTCCCGCATGGTGCACCACCACACGCACCGCGCCGACGACATCATGACCGTTCTCCGGCTGAAGCAGGAGTTTGGCTTCCGCGTCACGCTGCACCACGTCAGCGAGGCGTGGAAGGTCGCCGACGAGATCGCCAAGGCAGGGGTTCCGTGCTCGGTCATCCTGGTCGACTCACCGGGCGGGAAGCTCGAGGCCGCCGAAATGTCGTACGAGACCGGCGCGGTGCTGGAGAAGGCCGGCGTCAAGGTCGCGTTCCACACCGACGACTGGATCACCGACTCGCGCCTGTTCCTGCG
>JAEUIX010000157.1 GCA_016794945.1 Phycisphaerae bacterium | reverse complement strand
GTGGTCGACCTTGCCGGTCAGGAACACCACGGCGTCGGGCCGGATGACCTCGCTGTACTTGCCGTAGACGTCGCTGAAGGCGACGCACTCGACCTGACCGTGCTTGTCTTCCAGGGCGACGACGCCCATCTTCTGGCCAGCGCTCTTGCCGTTCTTGACGACGATGGTCCGGACGGCGGTGATGAGACCGCCGATGGTGACTCGCAGCTCGGCGCCGACAAGCCGCTCCCGGACCTGACGCGTGGTGGCGTTGCCGATGCCGCGGACCAGTCCCGCGTGCTGATCCAGAGGGTGGCTGCTGACATAGAAGCCCAGGGCCTCCTTCTCCGCGGCGAGGGTCTGGGCTTCGGTCCACGGGGTGGCCCGGGCCAGGGCGACGGGCGCTCGGACCTCCGGGGCAGGCCCCGCGCCGCCGAAGCCGAACAGGGCGCCCTGGCCGCTGGCACGGTCGGCCTGGGCCTTGACCCCGGCGCCGATGGCCGCGTCGAGCGTCGCGACCATCGCGGCGCGCTGCGCCCGGCCGTGCAGACAGTCCATGGCCCCGCTCTTGATCAGGGCCTCGAGCGTGGCCTTGTTGACGCTGCCGCCGTTGCCCGCCGCGCCGCCCACCGGCACGCGCTCGCAGAAGTCGAACAGGCTCTGGTACGGCGCGGGCGATCCGCCCTTGTCCCGTTCGCGGATGATGCTGTCGATCGCCTTCTCGCCCACGCCCTTAATGGCCGTGAGCCCGAAGCGCACGTGCCCGGCCGCGGCGGTGCGGGGCTCGCCGGGGTCGAAGACGACGCTGAAGGCTGCCTGCGACAGGTTCACGTCCGGCGGGCGCACCTCGACGCCCGTCTTGATCGCCCGCCCGGTCGACGGGTCGATGAACCGCGTGCGCCGGGCGTCCTCGAGGTAGGGCACCCACTCGGCCGTCTGCATCGCGCCGGACTCGTAGGTCAGGAACGCCGCCATGTACTGGTTGGGGAAGTAGGTCTTGAGGTAGGCCGTCTGGTACGCGACGATGGCGTACCCGGTCGAGTGGCTCTTGTTGAAGCCGTAGCCGGCGAACTTCAGGATGAGTTCGAACAGTTCCTCGGCCTGCGTCCTGGAGAGCCCCTGCTTCTGGGCGCCGTCCACGAACTTCGGCCGCTCCTTCTCGATCTTGTCGTGCTTCTTCTTGCTGATGTTCTTGATCAGCGTGTAGGCGTCGCGCAGCTTGATGCCGCCCAGGCCGTGCACGATCTGCATGACCTGCTCCTGGTACACCATGACGCCGTACGTCTCGGCGGTATACCGGTCCACGATCTCGTGCACCCGCGGCACCGGCGCCTGGCCGTGCTTGCGGCGCACGTAGTCGGGAATCAGGTCCATCGGGCCGGGGCGGAACAGGGCGTTGGCCGCGATCAGGTCCTCCAGCCGGTCCGGCTTCATCTCCACGAGCATTCGGCGCATGCCCGGGGATTCGAACTGGAACACGCCGGTCGTGTCGCCGCGCCGGAACATCTCGAAGACCTTCTGGTCGTCGAAGGTCAGCCGGTCCAGGTCCAGCGGGTGGGGGCCGCCGTCGCCCGGCGTCCGGCCTACGGCGCGGAACCGCTCGGCCTCGCCCAGGCCTTCGCGGATGAGCCGCTTGGCGCGCTCCACCACGCTGATGGTGCGCAGGCCCAGGAAGTCCATCTTCAGCAGGCCCATCTTCTCGCACGTCGGGCCGTCCCATTGCGTGACCACGTCCTCGCTGCCCGGCGCCTTGTACAGCGGCACGATCTCCTGGAGCGGGCGCGTGGCGACGATCACGCCCGCGGCGTGCACGCTGGCGTGGCGCGCCTGGCCCTCGAAGGCGCGGGCGTTGTCGATGCACCGGCGCACGGTCGGGTCGGATTCGTAGAGCGCGCGAAGGTCCGGCTCCTGCTGCAGAGCGCCGTCGAGCGTGATGCCCAGCTGCTCGGGGACAAGCTTGGCGATGCGGTCGACTTCGCCCAGGGGGATCTCCAGCACGCGCCCCGCGTCGCGGATCGCGGCGCGTGCCTTGAGCGTTCCGAAGGTGATGATCTGCGCGACGTGGCCGTACTTCTGACGCACGTAGTCGATGACCCGGGCCCGGCCGTCCTGGCAGAGGTCGATATCGATATCGGGGTACTCGCTGCGGTCGGGGTCCGTGAACCGCTCGAACAGCAGCCCGTAGCGCACGGGGCAGGCGTTGGAGAGCCCCAGCACGTAGCCGACCATCGTGCCCACGCCCGAGCCACGGGCCAGCGCCGGGATGCCCTGGCGCCGCCCCCAGCTGACGAAGTCCCAGACGATCAGGAAGTACGCCGCGATCTGCTTGTCGCAGAGGATCTTCAGCTCGCGCTCCAGGCGCTCGCGCACGTCGCGGGCGTCGGCGGCACCCGGGCCGTAGCGCCACACCATGCCCGCCTCGGCCAGCCGGCGCAGCGCGCCGTCGCACTCGGCCTTGGCCTCGGCCAGCAGCGCGGCACGCCGGGCGTCGTCGGTGCCGTCGGGGATGCGGAAGGGCACCACCTCGAACTCGGCGCAGAACGCGGAGTACCACGCGGTCGGGTCGCCGCCGAACGCCGCGTCGTTGAGCGCGGGCAGCCCGTCCCACGAACCGGCGCCGGCGCGCCCGCGCCGGTGCACGCGCACCATCGGGGCGTGGCTGTGGCCCAGCGGCAGGGTCACGCTGCAGCGCTCGGCGATGCGCGCGGCGTTGGCGAGCGCCTCGCGCCCGTCGGCCCCGTAGCGCTCGAACAAGGACCGCATCTCGTCGGGGCTCTTGACGTACAGCTCCGCGGGGTACCGCATCCGGTCGGGGTCGTTCTTGCTCTTGCCGGTGCTGATGCACACGAGCGTGTCGTGCGCATCGTGGTCCTCGGCCCGGAGGAAGTGCGCATCGTTGTCGCACACCAGCGGCGCGCCGATCTCCCGCGCCATGCGGATGACGTGCTTGTTGATCGAGTTCTGCTCGGGCACGTGGTGCTGCAGTTCCATGAAGAACCGCGGCCCCGCCGCCGTCGGCGCGAACACCCGCGCGTGCCAGCGGGCGCTGGCCAACGCCCGGTCCCACGCCGCCCGGTCGCCCGACCGTTCGTACTCCAGCAGGTGCTCGCCCAGCTCGCTGCCCAGGTGCCCGTTGATCGCGATCAGCCCTTCGTTGTGCCGCTCCAGCAGTGCGCGATCGATCCGCGGCTTGTAGTAGAAGCCGGTCAGGAACGCCTCGCTGCAGAGCACCAGCAGGTTCCGCCATCCGGTGTCGTTCTCGGCCAGCAGCACCAGGTGGTACCCGCCGTCGGCCACGCCGGTGTAGGTGCGGTCGGTGCGGTCCCCCGGGGCCACGTACGCCTCGACGCCCAGGATCGGCTTGATCCCGCGCTCGCGGGCCGCCTGGTAGAACGCGACGGCGCCGAACAGGTTCCCGTGGTCGGTGCACGCCACGGCGGTCATGCCCAGTTCCTTCACGCGGTCCATCAGGCGGTCGATGCGGTTGCCGCCGTCCAGCAGCGAGTACTCGGTGTGCAGGTGCAGGTGCGCGAACGTGCCCGCCGGCGAGTGTTCGGTCTCGCCGGCCGGTGCTGATCCCGCGTTGCCGCTGCCCTTGGCCATCGCCGCCGCCTCCGTGCCCGCATCTTACCGGACCGGACCGGGCCGCCACGCCGCTCGACACCTTTCCCACCTTCCCCAGGCGGATCGCCGGCGCGCCGTCGGCTCCGCACCGCTGGCATCGCCGACGCACGAATCGGACACCTTGTCAGGCCGCCGGTCCGCCGTCCTCGGAATGGCGTTCCACGGCCGCACCGACAGCCCCCAGGAGCCGACACGTGAAAACCCGCACCGCCGTCCTGACCGCCGCCCTGACTGCGTTGGCAACGTCGACCACCATGGCCGACACCGTCGATGCCAAGTTCACCGGAACGGGCAGGGGCTCGAACGTCCGCATCACCCTCAACACCGGCACCGTGACGGTGTTCGCCGGGCAGCTCAAGCACTCCTTCACCAATGGTGTCGGCCTTGGGGCGGGCCTTTCCGGACAGATGGTCACCTACTGCGCCGACATCAGCCAGTACGTCACCAGCACCTACAAGACCTTCACCATCGCGCCGGTCGCCAGCCTCTCCGATTCGTCCCCGATGGGGGCCGCCAAGGCCGGCGCCATCGCCGGCCTGTACGCCTTTGCCGGCGGCGCCCAACTCTTCTCGACCGCCAGCAACGATCTCGCGACCGCGTTCCAGTTGGCTGTGTGGGAGGTCATTTCCGATTACGTCCCCGAGGACGGCGGCGCCAGCCTCGATGTGACTGCCGGCAGTTTCAAGGCGGCCAAGAGCGATGGCTCGGCCCTTTCTGCCGGGGTCATGGCTCACCTCTCAAACCTGCTGGCCAACATCAACAAGCCCATGGCCGAGGGGTACAGCCTGCTCGGGGTCAGCAACAGCTCCGCCCAGGACCAGATCGTGCTGGTCCCCTCCGCGGGGACCGCTTCGCTGGCGGGTGTGGGCCTGCTCTGCCTGGCCCGACGTCGCCGGTAGTCCCGGCCCGGATCGAACCGTGACGCTCATCTCCTCGCGACCCCGCCTCCCGTCAGGGACGCGGGGTCGTTTGGCGCGCCGCCCGCGACGCCGGCTCGGTCGCGCGGTACCCTCCACGCCGCGTGCAAAGCCCTCTCCCACAACCCGCTCCCTCCTCCCCGCCGACCGACGCTCTGGTCTCGGTGGTGGTGCCGGCGTTCAACGAGCAGGACAACCTGCAGGCCCTGCACGCGCGGCTCAGCGCCACCCTGCGCGCGTGCGCCCCCCGGCACGAGATCATCTTCGTCGACGATGGGTCGCGCGACAAGACGCTGGAAGTCATCCGGCAGCTGGCCGCCGCGGACCCGAACGTCAAGTACCTGTCGTTCTCCCGGAACTTCGGGCACGAGCCGGCCACGACGGCCGGCATGGACCACGCGCGGGGCGACGCGGTCGTGCTGATCGACGCCGACCTGCAGGACCCTCCGGAAGTCATCGCTCAGATGATCGAGCGGTGGAAAGCGGGCGCACAGGTTGTCTACGCCCAGCGGCGAACGCGGGCCGGCGAGACGGTGTTGAAGAAGGCCACCAGCGCCCTGTTCTACCGGGCGCTGGACTCGATCAGCGAGGTCCGCATCCCGCGCGACACGGGTGACTTCCGGCTGATGGACCGCGCGGTCGTTCAGGCCGTCAAGCGCTGCCGCGAGAGCCCAAGATTCGTCCGCGGGCTGGTCGCGTGGGCCGGGTTCCGGCAGGAACCGCTGCTGTACGACCGCGACGCCCGGTTCGCCGGGGAAACCAAGTACAACTTCCGAAAGCTGCTCCGGCTGTCGTTCGAAGCCGCCACCAGCTTCTCTCTGCTGCCCCTGCGCTGGGCCATGCAACTCGGCGCGGCGGTGGTGAGCATTTCGCTGCTCCTGGCCGTCGCCAACACGGTGCTCGGACTGACCCGGGGAGAAACCCTTGGTGGCGGGTTTGGCTTTCTGGCCAGCGCGCTGTTCTTCCTCGGGGGATTGCAGCTGCTGGTGCTCGGCGTGATGGCCGAGTACCTCGGCATGATCCACAGGAACACGCTCGCCCGCCCGCCGTACCTCATCGCCGAGCAGCGCGGCTTCGACGCGCCGGCCACTTGACATTCTCGGCCGCCGTGTAGACTGCCACGATGCTCACCATCGGCCTGGCGCTGTTGGCGTGCGCGGCGGATCCGGGGGCGGCCAAGGCCCCGCCGGTCAAGTTCCCGCACCCGCTCATCACGGAGATCCTGTACGCCGTGCCCACCGGGGAGAAAGGCGACGCCAATCACGACGGCAAGCGCGACGCCACCGGCGATGAGTTCATCGAGCTCATCAACCCGCACGACAAGCCCATCGACCTGCGCGGCTACACGCTCCAGGACAAGTCCAAGGGGCGGGCCGGCTCGCTGTCGTTCACGTTCCCCGAGCTGTCGCTCAAGCCCGGCGCGGTGGTCGTGGTGTTCAACGGCAACGGCGCCACGTGGACGGGCCCCGTCGGCGATGAGAAGAAGGCCCCGGCCGGCCCGAACCCCGGGTTCGGCAACGCCTGGGTGTTCACGATGAAGACGACGAGCCAGCGCACCGCGCTGGCCAACAGCGGCGACGCCGTGCTGCTCGTCGCCCCGGACCGGAGCGTCGTCTCGCTGGTCAAGTGGGGCAAGGTGGAGGAGACGCTTCCGCAGGCGGCCGGAGAGGACGATGCGCCGCTGGTGACCAAGAGCTCGGTGCAGCGACGCGGGGTGGACGGCCCGTTCGTCGCGCACGATGCCGACGGCGGCCTACCGTTCTCGCCCGGCGTCTTCGGCAAGGCCGTCACCCTGCCCGAAGCGCCGAGCGTGACCGAGCCCAACCCCCGAACCCCCGGCGACGACAAGGACAAGCCATCGGGCCCCGCACCGAAGAAGCCCAGGAACGGCCCGCCCCCGCCCCGCTGACCCGCTCGTCCGCCCCAACGCAAGGCCCCCGCCCATGGCCTGGATAACCAAGCCCTCCGCGACCATGAAGGTCCCCAAGCGCGCCGAGCCGTACCTCGGCGCCGAACTGAAGGACCGGCTCACGCGCGAGATTCTGCCGCGCTACGAGCAGAAGCAGGGCGCGCTCATCCCGGTGCTGCACGCCGTGCAGCACGTCTGGGGCTGGCTCCCCTGGCAGGCGCTGGAAGAAGTCGCGGCGTTCCTGGGTCTCACGCCGGCGCAGGTCTGGGACACGGCCTCGTTCTACGAGGAGTTCTGGCTGCAGCCCAAGGGCACGCACGTGATCGCGGTGTGCCGGTCGGTGTCGTGCGAGATCTGCGATCACAAGAAGGTGACCGACGCCTGCCGCGCCAAGCTCGGCATCGAACCGGGCGAGACGACCGACGACGGCAAGTTCACGCTGGTGGAGCTGGAGTGCCTCGGGTTGTGCGAGGGCGCGCCGGCGTGCCTGGTGGACGAGCGGATGCACCTGTCGGCAACGCCCGAGTCGATCACCCGGGCCATCGACGAACTGCGCGACGCGCCGGGCCGCGGGCACGACACGCCCCACTGAGCCGAGCGATCAGATCAGGCCCCGCCCGCGCCGGGGGGCGGCGCGAAATCGAACAGCATGAAGTACCCGGCCCGCCACACCGGGTACGAGGTGTCGCACCGGTAGCCGACGAATTCCGACGCGTCCCATCCGACGCGCTGGAACACGTGGGCCGTCAACTCCGCGTGCCGCGCATACGCGGTGCTGGCGGCCCGCCGGAGTCCCGACCCCAGCGGGTCCAGCGAAGCGCCGCCGGGCAGTCGTGTGCTCCAGCGGGCCAGCCCGCCCGGGCCGACCGCCGGGCTGTACAGGTGCAGTTCGCACGAGGGCACGCACCGCTCGGCCAGGTCCCGGTGCAGGAACACGTCCAGCACCAGACGGCGCGCGGGGAACGTGACCAGGAACGACACCTCCCCCACCGGCGGGCTCGCCAGCGCGGGATGCCGGTCCGGTGAGCTTCGCCGCACCGAAAGCACGATGTCGCACGTCCCCTGGTGCGGCGGCTCGCCCGCGTCCACGACGTGGACCGTCCGGTCGCCCAGCGCCCGCGACGTGACCCGCGGCCACGGCTGCGAGCAGAACTCGCCGAGCAGCAAATCGGGCGAATCGCCCCGCGCCGGGCGATGCTCCAGCGACTGGTGCGCCGACTCGTCCCGCTCCAGCGCCAGCTGCGGCACGGACGATTCGCCGATCTCCAGCGGCACGGCGCCGGGACGCCATGTGTGCCCAACGTACGCCCTCGTGCGAACCCCCTCGGTCAACTCGGGTCGCCCCGGCACGGGCCGGATCATGACCACAGAAACGACCGCCTCGGACCACCGTCCAACCACTTCGGCGGCGGAACGAAACAGGGCCTGCCGCCTGGCGGCGTTGTCCGCCGGGGCCGCGGCCGAGTCGACCGACCGCTCCAGATCGGCTTCGAGCCTTTGCCGCAACCGCCGCTGGCTCCCGCCCAGCCGGTCGATCAGCCGCTCCAACGCCCCGACCGCGGCACGGACCGCGGCCACCTGCTCCCGCACCGCACCGGTGCGGATCCTGGCCTCGACGGCGTCCACGAACTGCCCCAGCCCCTCGATGCCCGGGAGGCGAACCAGCACGGCTTCGTCGTGATCGTCGCCCGCCGTCGACGCGATCACCCGCTGGCAGGTGTTGCGGTCCAGTCGCAGGTATCGCCCCAGGGCACTGGCGCCGTGGTGCTCGGTTGGCACGTGCGCCAGCAGCCCGCGCAACTCGGTGGCAAGCCGACGACCAAGTTCCGCCGCCGCGGCCCGCTCGGATGCCGTCAGAACTGTTGCAGGTCCGGTCGCGACCGCCGACTTGGGTGACGTAGTCCTTGACATGCCCGGGTCACATCTTGGGCCCGCGACGAGCGAATCGCCACTTTCCGCGGGAAAACTCTTGACGATTGATCTCAGATCAACCATACTCGATCCTGACTCGCCGTCAAGCCGATTGCGGCCAACGGCCCAATGAACTGCGGGCGAGGTGGGGCTTGCACGCGGGAGAGGTCCTTCCATGTACACGCCGTCCACGCGCTTGTTCCTCGCATCGATCAGCCTGCTGGCCCCGGCCGTGGCGGCCAGCGCCCAGTGGTCCAGCGATCCGGCAACCAATCTCCGAGTCGCCGACCGACTCGGGGAGCAAGCCATCCCGAAGATCTCGCCGGCCAACGACGGCGGCGCGTACATCACCTGGTTTGACAACGGCAGCACCAACATCAAGGCCGACACCTGGACCTGGAACGGCACCGCCTGGACCCGCGCCGCGGTCGGGGGCCCGGCGGCTCGGTTCCGCCACGCGATGACGAACGACTCGGGCCGGTCCCGTGTGGTCATGTTCGGGGGCGCGGCCGCCTCGG
>JAEUIX010000057.1 GCA_016794945.1 Phycisphaerae bacterium | reverse complement strand
ACCATCCAGTACGTCATGAACCAGGCCGGCATGGACGGCACCCTGACCGAGCAGGGCCTGCAGCGCGCCCGGCTGATCGTCCGCGACATCGAGCACGCCGACCGAGACGGCGTCGCCCCCGTCGCACGCACCTTCGAGGGCGACGAGCTGCAGCGGGCCGTCCGCGTGCTGCGCCGGCTGGACGAGCTGGTGGAGATCGCCGAACGCCGCGGCGTGAAGTTCACCGATCTCCTGGCCGCGCGGGCCGGCGACCCCGAAGCCAAGCGCCGGCTGCCGACGCACCGGCTGACGTGGACCGGCGGCGAGGCCTTCGCCTGGAGCGAGCAGGAAGCCCGGCGCATCGCCACGCGCCAGGGCCAGCGCCTGGCCGACATGCCCGAGGACGCCGGCGGCAACGGGCACGGCGCACCGGCCAACGGGGCGCCGGCGCCCGCGGGCGCCGGCGAGAGCGGCCCGCGCGTGGCCAGCCTGCGCGAGCTGCACGAGAACCGCGAGCTGGAGCGGCTGTTCGAGCAGCTCGAGCGCGTGGGCCTGTCGATCGACGACTGGAGCCTGACGCAGGAACGCAGCGCCAGCGGCGAGAAGATGCCGACGCGCTTCGCCTGGGAACTGACGGGCGAGGTTCGGGGCGGCGGCAAGCGCGAGACGGCCGAGCCCGCGGCGACGACCGAGGCCGGCGCGGGGGGCGACGAGCCGGAGACGTCCGACGCGGCGCGCCGGGTGGACCAGCGCGTGGTGGAGGCGGCGAACCTGTCGCAGGTGCTGCCGACGCTGCACGAGGTGGGCCGGCGCGGGCTGGAGATCACGCGCTTCAAGGGCCTGGGCGAGATGGACGCCGAGCAGCTGTGGGAAACCACGATGGACGCCTCCAAGCGCACGCTGCTGCGCGTGAACTGGGACGTCGCCGGCGACGCCGACCGGCTCTTCTCGATCCTGATGGGCGAAGACGTGGACCAGCGGCGCCGCTACATCGAAGAGCACGCGCTGGAAGTCAAGAACCTCGACGTGTGACCCGTCGCGCGGCCGGGCCGCCGGCCGACGAACCGGGCAAGGAGCCGCAACCGTGACCAGGCCGATCAAGAAACTCGTGACCATCGCCGGCGCGCTGGTGGTGCTGGTGATCGTGCTGTTCGTGGCGGCGCTGATGTACATCAACACGATCGCGCGCAAGGCGATCGAGGCCGGCGGCACCTACGCCCTGGGCGTCCAGACGACGCTGGGCTCGGCGTCGGTGGGCATCTTCAGCGGCACGTTCGCGATGTCGCGCCTGCACATCGCCAACCCGCAGGGCTTCCCGGGGGACCACTTCCTGAAGCTCGGCGAGGGCGGCGTGGCCGTGTCGCTGGGCACGATCATGAAGGACGTGGTGGAGATGCCCAGCCTCACGATGACCGACCTGTCGGTGCGGCTGGAGAAGCAGAACGGCAAGAGCAACTACGGCGTGATCCTGGAGAACCTCAAGAAGCTCCAGAGCGGCCAGCAGCCGCAGCCGGCGCCGCAGGGCGGCACGGAGAAGAAGTTCATCGTCAACGAGCTGGTGATCCGCGATGTGAAGATCCACGCCGAGCTGCTGGGCGCCCCCGGCCCGGCGGGCGCGGTGCTGAACCCCGTCGGCACGTTCGACATCCCCATCGGCGAGATCCGCCTGACCAACGTCGGCAAGACCGGCACCGGCGTCGGCGGCACGGGCGTGACCATGAAGGAACTGGCCGGCATCGTGGTGCAGGCGGTGATGGCCGCGGCGGTCGAGAAGGGCGGGGGCATCCTGCCGGCGGACATGCTGGGCGAGCTTCAGAACGGCCTGGGGGGTCTCAAGTCGCTGTCGTCGATGGGGATCGGGGCGGTGACGACCGCGGCCGGAGCGGTGACGGGAGCCGCGGGCGAAGCGCTCAAGGGCGCGGGCAAGGCGGGCGAAGAGGCCAAGAAGGCGCTGGACGAGGGCGGCAAGAAGATCGAAGAGGGGATCAAGGGGCTGATCCCGGGGAAGAAGTAGCGGGCGGGGGGTTCGCGTGGCCATGCGTGTGGCGGGCTCGCGGCGGGGCGCTGGCGGCTGGCGCGCCGGGCGCTATCGCGCCGGGGGCGGTTCGGCCAAGGGGCGTGCGGCGGGCGCCGCGCCGGGGCCGGCGGCGGCCCGCTCCTGGCTCCAGCGTTCGAGGATGAGCAGCAGGCGGTGGTGGCCCACCTCCAGGGCGGTCAGGGCGCGGGTGTTGGCGTCGATGGAGCGCAGCAGCACGTCGAGGGTGGTCTGCTGCGCGAGGATGCGCTCGTGGGACTCGGCCAGCTGCTGCTCGCGCAGGGCGGCGGCGCGGCGTTCGCACAGCCACATCCAGGCGATGAGGCCGGCGGCGCCGAACTGGGCGATGACGGTGGCGAGGGTGGCGTCGGGCATGGGTCACCGGGCGGTCAGGGGGTCAGCAGGCGGGTGAAGCGGGCCTCGAAGGCCAGCGAGACGGCGCGGGCGCGGTCGGTGCGGTCGGCCGGGGAGAAGCGGAGGAAGGCCATGTCGGCGAAGGCGCGCCCGTCGTCGAGCACGAGCTCGCCGATCGACGGCGGGTCGGTGAGCTGGTCGGCGATGAACTGCAGGCGGTCGGCCAGGTCGGCGTCGCCGGCGGTGACCATGCGGCCGCGGACGATGACGGTGAGCTCCAACGGGCCGAGGACGACCGAGCCGGGGGCGGTCTGGCCGATGCTCAGGCGGGCGGGGGCGAGCAGGCCGAACGGCTCGAGGGCGGCGCGCTGCGGGCCGGGGCCGAAGAGGTCGGTGCGGTTGAACTCGCAGCCCATGGGGCGTCTCCGGTGCTGAGGGTGCAGAGGCGGGCGGGCGCGGTGCGGTCACTCGGGCGGGGCGGTCACTCGGGCGGGGCGGTCACTCTGGTGGGGGCGGCGGGGCCAGCGGGTCGAGCGCGCCGTCGGGGGAGATGAGCAGGTAGACGCTGGT
>JAEUIX010000001.1 GCA_016794945.1 Phycisphaerae bacterium | reverse complement strand
CGTTCATCCGCCGAGCATAGCGGCGCGCCGGGGGCGCACGAAAACGGGCCGGCGGCGTGCCGGCCCGACATGAATCAGTCTTGGATGACCGTCCGGCTTACCAGGAGCCGCCGTCGCGGCCGCCGCGCCCGCCGCCGCCGCCGTACCCCCCGCGACCACCACCACCCCCACCACCACGGCCCCCGACGTAGCCGCCACCACCACCACCGCCACCATAACCGCCGCGCCCGCCGCCGCCACCGCCGCCGAAGCCGCCGCGGGGCCGCTCCTCACGCGGGCGTGCCTCGTTGACGACCAGGGCGCGCCCGTCCATGTCGGCGCCGTTCATGGCGGTGATGGCCTTGCGGGCCTCGTCGTCGTTGGGCATTTCGACGAAGCCGAAACCGCGGCTGCGGCCGGTGTCGCGGTCGATGACCACGCTGGCCCGGGCGACGGCGCCGTGCTGGCTGAAGGCCTGCTGAAGGTCGGAGTCGGTGGTGCTGTACGGGAGATTGCCGACGTAAAGATTCACGGGTCGAATCCCTTGCCTGCGCTCGCGAGGCTCATCGTCTTCCGAAACTCGACCGGCACAGGCATGGACATCGGCTCGGAGAGAGGCCCGCCGGCCACGATCGCCGGAGGGTCGGCCGGAGTATACAACGCAAGACCCCGCCTCAACTGCTGCCGACGGGGTCGAGCCGGCGTGCCCGGCTTACTTGGCGGGGTACGCGAACACGCCGCGCCCGGTCTTGACGCCCAGGCGGCCCGCGGTCACCAGCTGCTTGAGCAGCGGGCAGGCGCGGTAGCGGTCGTTGTTCAGGCCGTCGGCCAGCACGTCCATGATGTGCACGCAGGTGTCCAGGCCGATGAAATCGGCCAGGTTCAGCGGGCCCATGGGGAAGTTGCAGCCCAGTTTCATGATGCCGTCGATCTCATCCGGGCCGGCCACGCCCTCCATCAGGGCGTAGAACGCTTCGTTGATCATCGGCATCAGCACGCGGTTGCTCACGAACCCGGGGCGGTCGTTGGCCGCCAGCGGCTCCTTGCCCATCGCCTTCGCCAGGGCGATCGTGCGCTGCGTCGTCTCGTCGCTGGTGCCCAGGCCCTTGATCACCTCGACCAGCTTCATCACCGGCACGGGGTTGAAGAAGTGCATGCCGATGATCTGGCTTTCGGCGTTCATCGACGGGCCGGAAAGGTGCTTGCACGCCGCGGCCAGCTCGGTGATCGAGATGCTGCTGGTGTTGCTGGCGATGATCTGCCGCCCGGGGATCTTGGCGAACATCTCACCCAGGCGGACGAACAGGTCCTTCTTGACCTTGGCGTCCTCGACGATCGCCTCGATCACGATGTCGCACATGCCGAAGGTGTCGAGGCTCGAGACGTACTGCAGCCGGCTCTGCGCGCCGGACTTGGCTTCGGCGGTGAGCTTGCCCTTCTCGACGTCCCGCGCCAGGCGCTTCTCGTGGTCGGCCTTGGCCCTGTCCAGGCTCTTGGGGAACGCGTCGTAGACGACGGTCTTGAAGCCGGCGACCGCCGAAACCTGGGCGATGCCGCCGCCCATCTGCCCCGCGCCGATGACGCCGACCGTCTTGATGCCGTGATCCATGGGAGTGCCTCTGCGTAGTGGGCCCCGGCCGGTGCGGCGGGGCGAGCGCGGGAGGGTAGACCAACGACCGCGGGGGGGCTTTGATTCGACCATGGCCGGCGCAAACGACCGACTCGCCAAGCTCGAGAAGCTGCTGGCCCTGGACGGGCGCGACACCTTCGTGCTCTACGGCCTGGCCCAGGAACACGCCAAACAGGGCGACCACGCCCGGGCCGTGTCGTTCTACGACCGCTGCCTGGAGATCGACCCGGCGTACTGCTACGCCTATTACCACAAGGCCCGATCGCAGCAGGCCGCGGGCGACCTCGCGGCGGCGCGGCAGACCGTGCTGGCCGGGGTGCAGGCGGCGCTGCGTGCGGGCGACGCCAAGGCGCACGGCGAACTGTCGGGGCTGCAGATCGAACTGGCCGAAGCCCGCTGACGAGTCCCCCGCACGCCCCCCCACTCGCAGGTTCGTGTGCCGGTGTGATAGGCTGGGCGCATGGCATGGCAGGGTCAACGGTCCCGCGCCCGGACGCCGGCGAAGGCGCCCGCCGCCCCGCCCCCCACCGATGGTTCGGCGGTCGTCGGCGCGCTGCGCCCGGTGATGTCGCGCCCGGAGCGGCTGATCGTCCGGGTGGGTCGGGCGCGCGTCGGAGTGGCGACCCGGGCCCTGGCCGCGAAGGTCGGGCTCGAAGAAGGCTGCGCGTGGACGGCGGACCTGGCTTCGGCGGTGGCCCAGTGCACCGCGGCGCTGGCGGCCCGCGACGATGCCGAACGTCTGCTGTCGCGCCGCGCCCTGAGCGGGCGCGAAGTGCGCCAGCGTCTGGCACGCCGGGGCCACAGCCCGGCGCACGCCGAGGCGGCGGCGCGGACCATGGAAACCCTCGGCCTGATCAACGAGCAATCGCTCGCCGGGGCGATCGTGCGGGGCGAGTTGGCACGCAAGCCTGCCGGGGCCCGCCTGCTGCGGAGCAAGCTGGCCCGTCGCGGGATCGGCGCGCCCGCGGCGGTTCGGGCGGTGAATGACGAGACCGCCGGCCGAGACGCGATGTCGGACGCGCTGCGGCTGGCTCGCCACCGCCTGGGCCGAATGTCCGCGGCCCTGGACCCCACCCGCGTCGAGCGCCGGCTGCTGGGGCTGCTGGCGCGGCGGGGATTCGACGCGGATGTCTGCCGCCGGGCGGCGCGTCGGGCGATGGCCGAACGCCGGGGCGGCGGTGGACAGGCGGACGCCGCCGGCGCGTGAGTACGCTTGAGGCACGATGGCACGATCGATCACACGGGGCCTCTGGGCGAGTGCGGCATTGGCGGCGGGCGCCGTTGCGGGGTGCGGTGACCTGAACCAGTCGTCGCGCCTCGGTGGGACTGTCGGCTTCGAGGCGCTGGGCGATGGGCAGCCGTGGGCGGACGCGGCGCCCGCGCCGGGGCAGAGCGATGCGCCGTCCGTGACGTCGCTGGATCGCAACGGCTGGCAGGAGCGGTCATTCGTCGTTCCCATGGACGGCGCGGCCCACCATCCGACGTACACCAGCGGCCTCGGCCCCCGGTACACGCGGGACCTCGCCCGCCAGCGCGGCGAGTACCCCACCGCCGAGACGGCCTTGGACACGTGGTCGCCCGCCGCTCGCGGCGCAATGATCGCCGAAGCTGCGGCGGCATCGTTCTGGGCGGGGCTGGACATTGTCGCGGCCCCGTGCCGCATGGTGCGCTTCGCGCCGTGGTCGATCACGGCGGAGCCCCGGGCGATGCCCGCGCGGGCTCCGACGCCGGCGGGAGAGACGGCCGGTGCGGGCGGAGTCAGGCCGTGACCGGCGGGCCGGGTTCGGCGCCGCTGGATGATCGGGGCCTTCCGGCGGGTTACGCGTTCCGTCCCGAGTGGGAAGTGACGCCGCGGGAAACGAAGCGGGAACTGTCGCGGCCGGAGGGCGAGCGGCCGCTGCTGCTGGACTGCCGCGAAGCCGACGAGTGGGCGGTGTGCAGGATCGAGGGCGCCGTGCTGGTGCCGATGGGGCAGGTCGAGCAGCGGCTGGACGAACTGGAGGATGAGGCGCTGGGGCGAGGACGGCGGATCATCGTGTACTGCCACCACGGGCGGCGATCGCTGCGGGTGGTCGCGGCGCTGCGGGCGCACGGGTTCGCGGGCGCCGTTTCAATGGCGGGCGGGGTGGATGCCTGGTCCCTGGGCGTGGACCCGAGTGTTCCACGGTACTGATCGCTTCGTGGCGGGCGGGGAGGCCCTGACAGCGACGGCCGCCGGCGTGCGGTCGGGGCGTCGGCGCAAACGAAAACGGGGCCCTCACTTTCGTGAGGGCCCCGCGGATCGCACGTGTTCAAGACTCTACAGGTCGAGTCAGCGGTCGGGGTTCAGGCCCGACGGCGACGCGCCATGGCCAGGCCGCCGAGGCCGAGGATGGCCGCCGCGCCGGGGGTCGGGACCGTGAAGGTGACCGACGCCTCGCGGATGGACGTCTCGGACAGGCCGAGGTAGGACCACCGCTCGTCGCCCGTGCCGGCCTCGCCGTCCGGATCGCTGAAGAGCTCCTGGAAGAAGAACCGCAGAGCGCCGATCACGCTGACCGTGATGTCACGGGGCGCACCGCCGACGACGGCCGTCGGGATGTAGATCATGCGGTACAGGTTCTGCCAGTTGTCCGTGGCGTTGGGGTCGTTGCTGAACGTGGGCAGCGGGGTGAGGCGGTTCGTGGCGTTGGCCCCGTAGCCGAGGTCCATGCCGCGGATGCGCTCGTTGCCGTTGCTGTCGTTGTCGATGAAGCCGTTACGAACGTTGGTGTTCGTGGCCAGCGAGGCGCCGTTGGCGTTGCCGGTGGCGCGGTTGCCGCCGGTGCTGGTGTTGTTCTCGGCCGTGGTGAACAGGCCGCGGAACGGGCTGTAGGCGCCCCAGAGGGTGCCGCCATTGTTGATGCGGCCGCGCTGGAAGTCACCGTTGCCCAGCGGATCGTTCATCGAAATCGTCGCGTACTGCGGGTTGGTGCCCGAGACGGAGATGTTGCTGAACGCCGAGATGCCGAAGTTCTGCACGGCGACCGGGGGGTTGGTGCCGCCCTCAGCGTCCGGCACGGTGGCGGGACGCAGGACGCGGGCCTGGACAGTCAGGCCGACGGCCGACACCCAGAACGGCTGATAGCCGGGGGTGCTGGTCGTGGGCAGGAACTGCTGGATGCCGCTGCCGGCCGCGGGCGAGCCGGGCTGGCCGTCCACGACGATGCGCAGCTGGATCGTGTGACCCGCCGCGGTGTTGCTGGGGCGACCCGGGCCCGTGGCGCCGCCCTGAGCGAACAGGGACGAGGCCAGACCGGCCACCGAAATCATGCCGACGAGAACGCTCTTGTTCACGTGCTTCTCCTTCTTCCTACCACTGTGAAATGGACCTATAGACTCGCGGTAAAGCGAACACGACAGGGGGAAGATACTCGACGCTCA
>JAEUIX010000276.1 GCA_016794945.1 Phycisphaerae bacterium | reverse complement strand
TCTGGACATTGGCGATCGCCGGCGCCACGTTCGCGGCCATCGCTCTCACGAGCCTGTCGTGGTTCCCCGTGGTCGGGGCCGCGATCGCCGCGGCTGTGGTGAGCGTGAACAAGGTCGCGGCGCGAATCGATCGGCCGGTGTGCTGGCACTGCGGTCAGGACATCAGTCGGACGCACGCCGGGGCGTACGGCAAGGTCTGCCCGGAGTGCGGCAGCCTGAACCAGCACAAGCCGCCTCAGGGCACGGCTTGAATCGCACCGTGCGGCGCGCGTTTCCTGCGCGGAAATGAAAAACGCCCCCGACCGACGGGGGCGCTGGGTGCTGCGTTGGCCTGTACCGGGCGGCCTTACTTCTTCTTGGACTTGGGCTTGTCCTCGTCGTCCTTCGCCTTCTTGGCCGCCGGCTTGGCGGCGGGCTTCTCGTCCGCATCGTCCGTCTTCGCGGGCTTGGCGGACTTGGCCTTCTCCCGAGCGGCCTTGGTCTGCTCGGCGATCTCCTTGTTGTAGTCCTCGACGCTGACTTCTTCGAGCTTGGCCTTGGCGATGATCGCGTCGAGCGTCTTGTGCTCGCGGATCTGCATGTAGACGCCCTGGATCTGGTTGCTGGAGATCAGCTGCTGGCGGAGCTTCTCCGGCCGCTCGTTGCGCTCGGCGGCCATCTGGGCGATGCGGCCGTTGACCTCCATGTCGCTGACGCGGACGCCGAGGGACTCCGAAGCGCGGTCGATGATGAACGTGAGCTTCAGATCGCGCACGGCCTCCATGGCCGATGCGGCGCGGAGCTGGGCGACCTGCTCCTCGACCTTGGCGGGGTCCATGCCGCGGTACATCAGCTCGAGGCGGCGGCGCTCCAGCGCGCGCCCGGCCTGCTGAGCGGTGAGCCGCTCGGGCAGGTCCATCTTGGTGCCCTCGAGCAGGTGGCGGGCGACCTGCTGACGCATGGCCGTCTGCTGCTCGACGGCGGCCCGCTGCTGCATGCGCTGGCGCACCGCGTCCTTCATCGAGGCGGCGTCGGGGAAGCCGAAGCGGGCGATGAGCTCCTCGACGGCGGCGGGGATGATGCGGTCGATGCGGGCCGGCGTGTACTCGACGGTGACCGGCTGGCCGCGAAGGTCCTCGACCTCGTGGTTCTCCGGGCCGGTGGTCTTGACGGTGACTTTCTGGCCGGGCTTGGGCAGGCCGAGCTGCTTTGCCAGGTCGTCGACGACCAGGCCGACGATCATGCCCTTGCCTTCGCGGTCCTTGGTCGGCGCCTGTACGACGATTCCGTCCTGCTCGAAGAAGACCTTGCCGCCGGGGCCGACCATCTTGGCGTGCCCGGTGAGGTAGTCGCCCGGCTCGGTTTCCTGTCGCTCCTCCAGCCGGCCCTCGGTGACGCAGAGCTTGTGCATCTCGGCGTCGACCATCGCGTCGGTCACTTCGACGCGCGGCCGCTTGACCGGGATGCCGTCGAGCGCCGGGAGCGTGAACTCCGGCAGCACCTCGACCTCGACCTCGAACACCATCGGCTTGCCCTCGGCGACCTCGACCTTGTCCATGTCCTGGCTGGTTGGCGTGCCGATGACCTTCAGCTTGTTGTCTTCCACAGCCTTGGTGAAGGCAGAAGCCAGCATCTGCTCCTTGGCGTTCTTGCGCACCAGCGTGCCGAACTTCTTCTCCAGCAGGCGGCGCGGCACGTGGCCCTTGCGGAAACCGGGCAGTTCGGCCTCGATGCTCAGCGAGTCCAGGTGGCCGGACAGCTGTTCGGCCACGGTCTCCTTCGGGATCTCGATCCGCAGCTTCTTGCGGCTCGGGCCCGCGTCGGTGATCTCGACCTTGTTGGGACGTTCGGCGACGGTGCTGGACGACATGCTCGATACTCCGGGGTCCAGGGCGGCGCCGACAAGGGCCGCCCCCCACCCGAGCCCCCCCGGGGGTGCGAAAGGTCGGGATGATAGGGCCGCCCGCGCCCGATCACGGGCGTGGAACCCGTCGCCCGCGGGCGACGCGGGTTCAGCGCGCTGCGCCCGGCTCCGGCGGGGTCCAGGTGCTGCGGATGTGCACTTCCTTCAACTGCTGTTCGGGCACCTGGCTCGGCGCCCTGGTCAGCAGGTCGGCGCCGATCTGCGTCTTGGGGAACGCGATCACGTCGCGGATGTTGTCCGTGCCCATCAGGTGCATCACCAGACGGTCCAGGCCGAAGGCCACGCCGCCGTGCGGCGGCGCGCCGTACGACAGCGCCTCGAGCAGGAAGCTGAACTTCTCCTTCGCCTGCTCGGGGGAGAGGCCCAGCAACTGGAACACCTTGGACTGCACCGCCCGGTCGTGGATGCGGATCGATCCGCCGCCGATCTCCGAGCCGTTGAGCACCACGTCGTAGCCCGCGGACACGATCGACTCGATGGTCTGGTCGTCGTCTTCCGCCGCGGCGACGAAGGCCCCCTGCTGGTCGTCGCGCGGCGCGGTGAACGGGTGGTGCAGCGCGACCCACTTGCCGGTGTCCTTGTTGCGCTCGAACATCGGCGGATCGATCATCCAGAGGAAGTTCCAGGGCCCGCCCTCGGCGCCGGGCCTGGGGACGATGCCGATGTCGCGCGCCACGCGCTGGCGCAGCTCGCCCATGGCCTTGGTGGCGACGGTGTAGGCGTCGGCGACGATGAGCACGAAGTCGCCCGGCCCGAGCGTCCACGCCGCGACCAGGTCCGCCTTGACCGGTTCGACGAACTTGGCGCACCCTGTTTCGAACACCCCGGCGGCGTTGAGCCGCGTAACGGCCACACCGCCGGCGCCGAACGTGCGGACGAACTCGCTGTAGCCGTCGGTCACCTTGCGCGTGAGTTTCTCGCCGGCCTGGGCCGCCGGCA
>JAEUIX010000275.1 GCA_016794945.1 Phycisphaerae bacterium | reverse complement strand
CTGCGCCTGGGCCAGGGCCGCGAAGAGGCCCACCGCCAGGCCCGCCGCCAGATGATCGAGAGCCTCAAGGGGAGCGGCCAGGAACACCTCATGATGAAGAGCGTGGCCGAGATGAACCTCTCGGTCCGCGCCCGCAAGGCCCTGCAGCTGCTCAACATCCAGACCCTGGCCGACCTGGTCTCGCACACCGAGGCGGAACTCCTTGGCGTCAAGAACTTCGGCGCCACTTCGCTCAGCGAGGTCAAGATCAAGCTGCAGGAATACGGGCTGTCGCTCCGCACCATCGAGCCGGCCTGAGCCTTCGCCGATTCGCCGCCCGCCCCCCCCGAACGCCGCGAGCCCCGCGGCGTTCTTCGTTCGTCGGCTCCGTGCCCGGCGGTCTACGCGTCGGGGGGATTGCCCGGGTCGCCCGTCGCCTCGCGCACCGTTGTCCGGTCGCGCTCCTGCGTCTTGTGGAAACTCAGCCGGCTCGTCGCGTACTTCTCCGGGCTGATCGACAGGTCCACCGGTTTGCCCTCGACGTGGCACCGGTGCAGGTGCTTCAGGAACGGCACGCACCACCGGCACCCCGTCCCCGCCCCCAGGCACTCGGAGATGAGCGAGGCCACCGGCGGATCCTCCCGTTCAAGGAACGCCCGGATCTTCCGCAGGGGCACGTGGAAACACAGGCACACCTCATCGTCGGGGTCCATGCCGAAGCCTACACGGCCGGAGGGCACCGAAATGTGCGCCGTCGGCGCATCGCCGCTCGATACCATGCGCACGGTCATCCCACGCGCACGCCGAACCGGTCCGTCATGCTCCTCCCCGCCCTCATCCAGGACCTCGGCCTCGAGCCGCACGGCGGCCCCGCGCCCCCCGTTCGCGTCTGCGACATCACCGAAGACTCCCGCACGGTCATGCCCGGCTCGCTGTTCGTCGCCCGCATCGGCGTCAAGACCGACGGCCGGGTTCACATCCCCGCCGCCGTCCGCGCCGGCGCCGTCGCCGTGCTCTGCGACCGCCCCGCCCCCGCGTCGCTGGTCCTCCCGCCCGGTGTCGCCCTGCTCACCGCCGACGACGTCCCCCTCGCCGCCGCGCGAATGGCCGAGCGCTTCTACGGCAACCCCTCCCGCCGCCTGGCCTGCATCGGCGTCACCGGCACCAACGGCAAGACCACCATCACCTGGCTCATACACCAGTTGCTCAACCACGCGGCGGTCCGCTGCGGGCTCATCGGCACCGTGATCGTCGACGACGGCTCCGAACCCGCCCCCGCCAGCCTGACCACCCCCCCCGCGCAGGAGATCAGCCGCCTGCTGGCCAAGATGCTCGAGTGCGGCTGCCGCGCCGCCGCCATGGAGGTCTCCAGCCACGCCCTCGACCAGCGCCGCGTCGCCGCCCTCCGTTTCACCACGGGCGTGTTCACCAACCTTTCCCACGACCATCTCGATTACCACGGCACCATGGAGCGCTACGCCGACGCCAAGGCCTTGCTGTTCTCCATGCTCCCGCCCGACGACGACGGCGGCCTGGCCATCGTCAACGCCGACGATCCCTGGCACCGCCGCATGCTGGCCGACTGCCCGGCCCGCGTCTGGCGCTGCTCGCTGGAGGGCCGGTCGGGGTGCGACCTTTCCGCGTCGATCCTCGCCAGCGGACCGGCCTGGACCGAGTTCTCGCTTTCGGCCCCGTGGGGCACCTGGGATCGCGTGCGCCTGCCGCTCATCGGCGACCACAATGTCATGAACGCCGTCCAGGCCGCCGCCTGTGCGGTCCACGCGGGCCTGGCCTCATCGCGCGTGCTCGAACTGCTCCCGACCCTCGCCGCCCCGCCCGGCCGCATGCAGCCGGTCAGCCGGCCGGGCGAACCCATCGGCGTCTACGTCGATTACGCCCACAGCGATGACTCGCTCCGTCGCGTGCTGGCGGTCTGCCGCACCGCTGTGCAGCGCGCCGGACGCGGGCGCGTCCGGGTCGTCTTCGGCTGCGGAGGCGACCGCGACCGCGCCAAACGCCCCAAGATGGGCGCAGTCGCCGCCGAACTCGCCGACGCCGTCACCATCACCAGCGACAACCCCCGCACCGAAGACCCCCGCACCATCATCGACGCCGTGCTCGCCGGTGTGCCGCCCGCCGCCCGCGCCCGGGTCACCGTCGAGCCCGACCGTGCCCGCGCCATCGCCGCCGCTGTGGCCGCCGCCGACGATGGCGACATCGTCCTCATCGCGGGCAAGGGGCACGAGGATTACCAGATCCTGCCCGACGGGCGCGGCGGCACCGTTCGAACCCGCTTCGACGACGCCGAGCACGCGCGATCCGCGCTGGCCTCCCGCGGGCTGGCCGTGGTCGTCCCTTCCGCCCGACCGGCCGGCGGGCGTGCCCAGTTCCCCGGCGGGGGCTCCGCGTGAGTTTCTTCACCCACGATTCGATCCGAACCGCCGCCGCGGGCCATTGGCTGGCACGCCCGGATCCGACCGTCGCCGTCCACGGAGCGGCGGTCGACTCGCGCGTGCTGCGGCCGGGCCAGATCTTCATCGCGCTCAAGGGGCAGCAGACCGACGGCCACCGCTTCACCGCCGACGCGGTTTCGCGCGGGGCGGCGATCATCATCGTCGACCGCGACGACGCCGTACCGGCCGACGCGCAGCAGCGCGGCGTCGGCGTGCTCAAGGTCGCCGACACGCGCAAGGCCCTGCTGCGACTGGGCGCCGCCTGCAGGCGCGCGATGGAGTCCACCCGCGTCATCGCCGTCGGCGGGTCCAACGGAAAGACGACCACCGTCCGTTTGCTGCAGTCGGTGCTCTCGACCAGGCTGCGGGGCACCGCCTCGCCCAGGAGCTTCAACAACGACATCGGCGTCCCCCTGACGCTGCTCAACGCCCGGCCCGGCGATCACTACGTCATCTGCGAGGTCGGCACCAACGCGCCGGGAGAGATCGCCGCGCTGGCCGACGTGGTGCAGCCCGACATCGCCGTCATCACCAGCATCGGGCGCGAGCACCTCGAAGGCCTCGGTTCCATCGCCGGGGTCGCCCGCGAGGAAGGCGCCGTGTTCCGCTCGATCCGGCCCGGAGGGCTGGCCGTGTACGCGGCCGACTGCGCCGAACTCCGCCCGCTGGCGCCGACCGGGCTTGCGGCCGTCCGATTCGGCCTGGCCGAAGACGCGGACCTCCGCCTGACCGCGTGGGAGCCGGCGCTGCTGCCCGACGGCCGACCCGGCGTCCGGCTGCGGATCAACGACCGCTGGACGTTCGCCGCGCCGCTGGAGGGCCGCCACAACGCCCTGAACTGCTGCGCCGCCGTCGCCGTCGCGCGACGCCTCAACATCGACGACGATCTCATCGCCGCCGGCTTGCTCGCCGCCGAGCCGCCGGAGATGCGCTGGCAGCGGCTCACCATCGCCAACGCCGAGATCATCAACGACGCCTACAACGCCAACCCCGAATCGATGCTCGCCGCCATGCGCACGTTCGCCGAACTGCCGCGCCCGGCCGGTCGCCGCGCCCTCATCCTCGCCGACATGCTCGAACTCGGCCCCGCCGGCCCCGACGCCCACGCCGAGATCGCCCAGGCCGTCGCCGACCTGACCTGCGCCGACCTCGTGCTGCTCCTGGGCCCGCTCATGGCCCACGCCGCCGAGCGGCTGGCGCGCGCGGCGCCCGGCGTCCCGGTCCGCCATTTCCCGGCCACGGACGATCGCGTGTTCGCCGCTGTCGCCGCCGAGATCCGCCCCGGCGACCGCGTGCTGCTCAAGGGCTCCCGCTCCATGCGCCTCGAACGCGTCCTCGACGCGCTCCGGCAGGCCCAGCACCGCCCCGTCGTCCCCGCCGGCGCCAACCCGGCGCCCGCCCGTTCCTGACCGCACCGCATGCTCTACTGGCTCCTGGACATCTCGCGCAACTGGCTCGACGGCGTCGGCCTCTATTCCTATCTCCAGATCCTCGACCGGCTCACCTTCCGCGCCCTGGCCGCCGCCATGCTCGCCTTCGCCGCCGTGCTCGTCTTCGGCAAGCCCGTCATCGCCTGGCTCCAACGCAAGAAGATCGGCGACTCCGGCCTCACCGACGCCGCCGGTCTGGCCGCCGCCGCCAACAGCAAGAAGAACGTCCCGACGATGGGGGGCATCCTGATCGTGGGGGCGATCATCGGCTCCACGGTGCTGCTGGCGGACATCCGGAACTTCTACATCCTGCTCGGCCTGGTGGTGCTGGTGTGGCTGGCGGTCCTGGGCGGCGTGGACGACTGGCTGAAACTCACCGCCGCCCGCCGCCCCACCGCCTCGCGCCAGGGCCTGCTCGCGTGGGAGAAGCTCGTCTTCCAGATCGGGCTGGGGCTGCTGGTCGGCTACTTCGCCTGGCAGCACGGGCGTGCCCCCGGCGCGCCGGTCAACCTCGCCCACGTCCTCAACCTGCCGCTGCAGAAGACCTTCGAATCCTCGTCCGGCGCCATCGCCGACGGCCTCTGGTACCTCACCCTCGGCGGCTTCACCTTCGTCGCCGTCGTCATGATCACCGGCATGAGCAACGCCGTCAACATCACCGACGGCATGGACGGCCTAGCCGCGGGCACCATGGGCATCGTCAGCCTCGGCCTGCTGGTGCTCGCGTTCATCGCGGGCTGGCAGCAGGCGGCGCAGTACCTGCTGGTGCCCTACGTCACCGAGAGCCAGGAACTGGCGGTGATGGTGGGCGCCACCGCCGGCGCCTGCGTCGGCTTCCTGTGGTTCAACTGCCTGCCCGCGCGCGTCTTCATGGGCGACACCGGCGCCCTGGCCCTGGGCGGCCTGCTCGGCTATGTGGCGCTCATCATCCGCCAGGAAGTGATCGTCATCTTCATGAGCGCCATCTTCGCCATCGAGACCGCCAGCGTCGCCATGCAGGTCGGCTACTTCAAGGCCACCCGGGGCAAGCGCATCTTCAAGTGCGCTCCCTACCACCACCACCTGCACATGAGCGGCTGGACCGAGGGCCAGGTGGTCACCCGCTTCTGGATCATCACCGTCCTGCTCGTCGTCATCGGCCTGGCGTCGATCAAGGTGCGATGAACGGACGTTCCCGCCGGCCCCGCTCGCCCGCGGCGTTCAAGGCTGGTCGTCGGGCCGCTGGCGAGCCAGCATGCCGGCCTCCCGCGTCAGCGCGCGGGCCGCGACGATGCGCCCCTCCGGCACGCGCCACCACCACAGGCCGCCGAGGCCGAGTTCCAGCGAGCCGAGATCCGACGCCGCCCGCACACGCCGCGATCGCCCGTCGGCTCTGGTCTGCGAGCGGAAAGCCCCGGCAAACTCGCCCGGTTCACTGCTCCGGTGGATCGAGGCGCCACGTCCCCTCTTCCCACCGCTTGATCGCTTGAGCCGCTTCGAATGACACGAGTCCCTCGCCCTTGGATTCGCGCCGGAGGATCTCGAGGGCATCAGCGGTTCGGTACCGAAGCAGCCACGCGGCGACCTCGACTCTGACATCGGCCTGCTCGTGCTTGAAGAATGGGACGAGCGCCTCACGCCCGCGGTCGCCCGCGGCGCGCAGCTTGCGGAAGAGACTGGCGCGGCGGCGTGCCAGCACGTTGCCGATGCGAATGTCGCCCGTCCGCATCGCCTCCGTTTGCTGGATGACGGTCTCTGCGAAGGCCAGAGCCCAGGCACGGAGTTGGTCATCCCCAGTCACGGCCGTGTCCCCCGGTGGATCCTGTCCTCATCGACAATGTCAATACGCCCCGCTCCGCCAGCAGGCCCGCCTCAGAATTCAGCCTGCTTCGGCGCCCGCGGGAAGGGGATCACATCCCGGATGTTCTGCATCCCCGTCACGAACTGGATCAGCCGCTCGAACCCCAGCCCGAACCCCGCGTGCGGCACCGTGCCGTACCGCCGCAGGTCCCGGTACCACCAGTACTCCTTGATCGGCAGGCCCATCTCATGGATCCGCTGGTCCAGC
>JAEUIX010000225.1 GCA_016794945.1 Phycisphaerae bacterium | reverse complement strand
TTCTCCGGCTTCGCGGGCTTGGGCGGTTCCAGATCCTCGCGGCTGAGCGACACCGTCGCGTAGTACAGCTTCGAGACCCCAGTCTCGTCGCTGGAGAAGTACAGCACGCGGTTGTCCGGGCTCCAGGCCAGCCCCCGCTCGCGCCCGGCGGTAAACGTCACGCGCCGCGTGGGCCGGCCCTCTTCGGTCGACCGCACGAACACCTCGCCCCGGGCGATCACCGCCAGCGTCTTGCCGTCGGGGCTGACCGCGTGCTCGCTCACGTCGCGCGACAGGTTCAGCCGAACCGAATCGAGTTCCGTCGAGTCGGCCGACACCGTCGTCCGAAGCGCCTGCGGCGAAGCCCCCGGCCGCGTCAGGTCCAGCGTATACATCGTGTCCCACAGGCAGAACACCGCCGTGTTGCCCGCCGTGTTGATGTCCAGGTCGCGGGCGCCGTGCCCGATCGTCGCCCGCCCGCCCTCCGGCGCGAACCGCGTCAACTGCGTCGGATTGGCCCGGTCGTCCGCGCCCGCGGCCAGCCTCCAGAGGTTGATCTGCCCGTCGCGCGTCGACAGGTACACCACCGACCCGTCCGCCGCCGGCATCGGGTCGCCGTCGCTGGCCGTGTCGAACGTCAACTGCGTGAACTGGCCCGTGCCCACGTCCATCTTCCACACGTCGCTCGCCGCCGACCCGCGGTACTTCGGCCGCAGATACTCCGGGCGCCGCCGCGTGAAGTACAGCGACTTGCCGTCGGCCGACATCCGCGGCGATCCGCCCCACGCCTCTGTCAGTCGGCGGACCGGCCCGCCATCGAGCGGCGCCGCGTAGATCATCGTGCCCCGGTACCCGGCGGGGTCCATGTTCGCCGAGAACAGCAGGCCGTCGCCGCCGGGCAGGAACGCCGCCAGCGTCTGGGCCCGGTCCGAAACCGTCACGCGCCGGATCGCGCCGAGCGACACGCTGCCGCCCTCTCGGATCAGCGGCGCCACGTACAGGTTGCGGGCACCTTCACGGTCGCTCTCGAACGCCAGCATCGACCCGTCCGGTGAGAACGCCGAGCGTGTCTCCCGCGCCGGGTGACTCGTCAGCCGAACCGACGGGCCCCCTTTCGACGGGCACGCCCACAGGTCGCCCGCCCAGCAGTACACGATCAGCGTCCCGTCAGGGCTGATCGACGGGTACTGCGGCAGTCCCGGCGTCACGCCCGCGGCCGCCGGCAGCGTCGCCGGCTGCGACGTGTCGAACGACGGCGCCGCGGCCGTGCATGAGCCCGCGAGCGCGGCCAGGGCGGCGGTACCGATCACCAGAGCCCGCGAGAGCGGGGCGTGGAAGTGAGTGTGCATGATGCGAAGTTCCGTGAGGTGAGAGGTTCGGATTGCGATCGATCTGTCAACGGTGCGCGAAAGACGGGCGGTCGGCAACGCCGGTCACGGCTTCTCGGGGACCGGCTTGGGCGCGGGGGGCGCTTTCGGCGCCGCAGGAGCCGTGGGCGCCGCCGGGGCCGCCGGCGAGCCCGGGGCCGCGGCGCCAGCGCCCTGCGGACGGCGAGGCCGATCCGGCTCGTCGGGCGTTTCGCCCTCGGTCGCCTTGGGCTCCCGCGGCAGCAGCGTCTCGGCGCACGCCAGTCGGTACGCGACGACGGCCGAGTTCGTCGCCGACTGCATCAGGTACTCGGGAATGCCCAGCTCGTACTTGTCGTTCTGCGTGTGCCAGCCGTACCCGTAGTCCGCCCGGCCCACTTCGTCCCAGAAGAACCCCGGCACGCCGACCGCGTTGAACGCCGCGTGGTCCGACGATCCGCCCCGCGGCATACGCGCGACCACCCGAACGTTGCACGTCAGCGGCTTGCCGCTGGCCGAGTCGGTGAACACGCCGTTCACCGGAGCCGTCGCCGCGGCCAGCATGTCCTTCATCGACTCGATGCACGGCAGCCCGCCCTGGCTGTTCGTGCCGCCGTCGTCGACGAAGCAGGCCGACACCTTCGCCATCGCGTCGGCGTGCTTCTCGACATACGCACGCGCGCCCAGCAGGCCCTGCTCCTCGCCGGTCCAGTGGATGAACCGGATGGTCCGCTTGGGCTTGGCCCCGGCGGCGATGAGCAGCCGCGCGGCCTCCAGCGTCACGCTCGTTCCCGTGCCGTTGTCGGTGGTCCCCTGGCTGCCGGGTCCGTCCCACGAGTCCATGTGCGCCGAGATGATCACCACCTCGTCGGGTTTCTCGGTCCCCCGGATCTCGGCAATCGTGTTGTACACCGGGATCGGCCCGTCCACCAGCGTGTGGTTCAGGTTGAACTCCAGCTGCGCCGTCTTATTGTCGGCGATGGCAGCCTCGATCGCTTCCAGGTCGCTCTTGCGCACCTGCACGAACAGGTCCGGCGGCAGCGACGCCACCGTGCTCGTGCGCCAGCGGTTGGCCCCGCCGGTCCAGACACGCTCATCGCCGCTGCTGGAGATGAAGCCCGCCGCGCCGTCGCGGATCGCCATCTGCACGATGCCCTTGGCCTCCGGCGCGGGCTCGCCCTTGGCGGCCGCCTCCGCGACCTTGTCGCGGTAGTCGCGAGCCTGATCGTGGAACGTCGTCAGCCCGCGCCGCACACCGCGCTGGCCCGAGCCGCCGCTGGGCGCGATGATCACCCACGCGCCCTTCACCTGGTCCTTGACGGCCTCGTACTCCTTCTCGTCGCCCGGCACACGCACCACCTTGGCCTTCAGCGGGCCGTTGGTGCCCTTGGTCCAGCTCAGCGTTGTGAACTGCAGTTCACGCACCGAACCGTCCGAAGCGATCAGCCGGCCGAACGACGGGCCGCGGTCGAACCGCGTCGCGATCGTGCCCCATTGCTCCCGGTGCACGTTCGTCAGGCCCCACTTGGTGTACAGGCTTCGCGCCCAGGCGTCGGCCCGCTCGATCCGCGTCGATCCCGTCAGGCGCGGCCCGATGTCCGTCAATTCCTTCAGACGCTGCATCACCTGGCTGCGGTTGACCCCCTCGTCGATGATCCGTCGCACCGTCGCATCGTCGCCCATCTTCAGGCTCGGCGCCGGCACCTGCTCCCCGTTGACCACCGCGGTCCACGCGCCCGCCGCCACCGCGGCGCCCGCACCCGCTCCGCCCCCCGTCTTCGGCGATTGCCACGACGGCGGGGCGCCCACCGGCGCCGCGGCCGGAGCCGGCTTCGCCGGCGAGCCCGAGTCCACCATCACCATCTGCTGCCCGCCAGGCGCGGGCTTCGCTTCCGCCGGCGGAGCGCTGGCGGTCTGCTGCGTGCCGGCGCACCCGGCGATGATCAGGGCGCTCAGGCCGAGCCCGGGGACGAGCCAGCAACGCGTCGAACGGTTGTGCATGGGAGGTTCTCGCTGACGCCGGCCGCGAATCCGGCCGGACTGGGGTGCTTCACACCGGGGCCCGGGTCGATCGCCCCGGGGGCCGACAGTGTAACCGTTTCTTCACGAAAGTGGAGGCGCAACCCCCCGGGCCGGGCGGTCATTTCTTGCGGGCCTTGGCGATCTGGCCCAGGCTCTCGTTGATCTGGGCCGCCAGTTTCTCCACGTCGGCCGGGCTCAGCGTCCCGCCCAGCGACACCCCCACCTTGCGGGCCGTCAGCCACCCCTGGATGGTGTTCACAAACTCCGTCTCCGCCATCGCCTCGAACCTGGGCAAGGGGTGCGCCTTCTCGTCCTTGACCTTCAGCCGCACCGCCTTGTCCAGTTCCTCCACCGCCAGCCTCGTGATCGTCTCCGAAAGCGCGCGCACGGTCGCCGCTTCCTCCGACCGGGCCTTGGTCCACTCCCCCAGCCGTTTGGAGAACTCCCGCACCACGCGCTCACGCTGCCGGCGCACGTCCATCTCCTTTACGTACACCAGCGCCACCATCCCCATCGGCACGAACGCCCGCTCCCCCGCCTTCTCGGCCAATTGGTTCACCGTGCTCACCCGCCCGGACCTCACGTCCGTCTCCAGGTCCTTCACCGTCCCGTCCAGCACTTTGATCAGGCTCGCCACGATCGAGTGCTCCGTCCGCGTCTGCGGCATGTAGTCCCGCACCCCCGGCAGGTTCACCGGCAGTTCCACGTACCACTTGTCGCCCCGCTTGCGCATCGTCAGCCCGATCCCCAGCACCGGCTTCTCATCGAAGAGGATCGCCGCCTGGTCGTCCGTGACCATCGTCGTGCTCAGCCGCTCGGCGCCCCGCTCCAGGAAACTGAACGGGTCCGCCATCAGCCGCGTGAACGTGTCCTCGAACCCCCGCCGCGCCGCCTCCTGCGCCTTGGCGTCCGGCGCGCCCTTGCTCGCCTGCGGAGCCGCCGGCCCGCGCAGAATCGACTGCAGCGTCTGCTGCCCCTTCTCGCTCGCCGCCTCCTCCTCCACCTGTTTTTTCAGCGCCTCGACCTCCGCCGGGAAACGCTCCGCCACCGCTTTGGCCAGCGACTGCATGCTCCCCGTCAGGTTCCCCAGACGGTTCAGCACCGCACGCATGTCCCGGTTGCCCCCGTCGTCCAGCAGCCGCGGCAGCAGCCGCGCATTGCCGCTCTTGACCATCTCCACCGCCGACTTCAGCACCGCGTCGGGCGTGTCCTGCGGATACGCCTCATCCTCGCGCGAGCACCCGGCAAGGACCGCCGCCCCCGCCAGCACCCCCGCGATCCACACCCCAGCCCAGCCCAGCCTGCTCAACACAACCCGTGTCTTCATGCGAGGAACTCCCCAGTCAGGGGTTTGTACCGGGTGTCCCGCCCCTCGGCTGCGTACACCGCCGGCCGGCGGCGCGCCGGCTCCCCGGCCCCTAGCCTCCCCCATGCAGGTCATCGTCAACGGCAAGCCCATGGAAGTCCCCGAGGGCCTCCGCATCGCCGGGTTGCTCACCCTGCTCGGCCTGGAGGGCAAGCCCGCCGCCGTCGAGGTCAACCGCGCCCTAGTCCCCAAGAAGAAACACGAGGTCGCCATCCTCTCGGAAGGCGACCTCGTGGAAGTCGTCACGCTCGTCGGCGGGGGCTGAACCGCCCGCTCACTCCACCGTCAGCGTCCGCCGGTACTCGGCCAGCTCGCGCCGCAGCGTCTCCAGCCGCTCGCCCGCCGCCGTCCGCTGCGTCTCCAGCGTCTCCACCCGCGACAGCCGGTCCTTCAGCCGCTTGTTCAGCGTCGCGTAGTTCTCGTTCTGCCGGTCCAGCTGGTTCATCATCTGCGTGATCTGCGTCGTGTCCGTCTTGGCCGAGTTCAACTGCCGGTCGAGTTCCGCGATCTGCCGCTCCTGCTCGTTGATCGCCCCCTGCTTGGCCGCGGCGGTCTGGAACGCCTTGAGCACCGCGTCCGACAGCTTGCCGTCCTTGTGCAGGCGCAGGATGTACGCCGGGTCGTAGTTGAACAGCCCGACCGACTCGCTGTACACCCGCTCCTGCACGATCTCGATCGCCCCGGACTTGGCCGCGTCCAGCTCCAGCCCGAAGCGGTACATGGTCTGCGTCTGCTCCTCGGGCTTGGCCGGGGCCACCAGCGTCCACCCGTCGAGCTTGGGCGCCTCGACGATGATCGTCCGCCCGCGCTTGAGGTCCTTGTTGTCGAACGTGTACGCCAGCGTCTGTCGCTGCTTCTGCGTCTGGATGAACGCCCCCTCGACGATCTTCAGGTTCGTGATGTTCGAGTCGCCCCCCGGCTTACTCGTCACCGCCACGTCCAGGTCCACCGCGTACGCCAGCAGCCGCTTGTCGCCCGCCGACACCTGGTTGATCGTCGCATCGCCCGCGTACGCCGCGCCGTCGAACACGCTGATCGGCCCCGGCAGCAGCTGCAGGCTGGTGGAGTTGGTGATCTCCACGCCCCGCATCGGGTGGTCCGCGCGGTCCCCCTGGTTGTAGATCGACACGCGCCGGCCCGTGATCGACGCGTTGATGATCGGCAGCATCGCCGACCGCTGCCGCTCGATCGTCACCGGCGACGCCAGTTCGTACTGGAACACCTCGCCCACTTCGCCCGCTCGCGCCGCCGCCGCAGGGGCATACCCCGCCATGTCGCTCGCCGAAACCCCGAATCCCCGATCGGCCAGATTCTCCGCCTCAACAGGCGCTCCCGCCTTGCCCGCCTCGCGAGCGCCCGACATCCGCCGCGCCACGCCCCCTCCGCCACCGCCGGGGCTCCCCGGCGCCGCCGATGCCGGCGCGGGCGCAGGCAGCCCCGCAACCGTCGGGTTGCCCGTCCCGCCCTCATACGACCGCGGCATCACGCCCGCCACCGTCGGCACCGCCACCTCGGGCCGGAAGACGTACATCGGCTCGTACAGATCCATGCGGAAACTCACCGGCCGCCCCGACACCAGCGACAGCCGCACGTTCGACCAGTCCTGGTCGGTCGTGTTCTCCACGATCGCCCACCCCTGCAACTGCGGGCCGGCCGCCTTGGCCCCCTCGGCCGGCGCCTCGGGCAGCACCAGGCGGTACGACGTCTTCCACACCGGCGTCTCGTGCACGTACGCCAGCGCTACCCGGCGCGCCCCCGCGCCCGACAGCGACAGGTCAACCGTCTTGACGCGCTCCGCTCGGCTCTCGGCCAGCGCCGTCAGCGCCCGGTCCAGCTCCTCGGCCAGTTGCTTGTCCAGGATCTGGAACGACGACACGTCCGAGATCCGCATCGACTTCAGCCCGCCCGACGTCACGATGTTCACCATCGGCGTGTCGACCACCACCGGCGCCCTGTCCCCGCCGCCCCCGGACGGCAGCTTCCGCGTCTCGGTGCTCAGCACCGTGCCGCTGACCGTCCCCTCCACGGTCGTCAGCGTCACCTTCGAGCCCCGCAGCCGCTCCATGATCGCCGGCAGGCTCGGGTTGTCCGCGATCGGCAGGCTGAACGACGCCAGCCGGCGCGACAGCGGGTCCTTCGACGCGTACGACACGCTGTCCACCCGCCCGCCGTCCAGGTCCAGCACCTGCAGCGACTTCAGCACGTCGTTGATCTGCGACACGTCGAACTTCAACTGCACCTGCGCCGAATCCTGCACCTGCCCCGTCCGCAGGAAGTAGCCAACCCCGGATCGGTACAGCGTGATCCGCGTGATCGGCAGCGACTCCATCCCCGCCGCCGCCGCGCCGCCCGCGCGGGCCCCCGGCTGCTCCGCGTCCAGGTTCGCAGGCGACCCGATCGACGCCGCCGCGCCGCTGAACATCACGAGCACCAGCGCAGGCAGCGCGGCCAACCGGTTACGACGATCCTTCAGGGCGAGCATGGTGGCATCCTTCCAGGAAGTGGAGGTGAGAGTTGTCAGTCTACCGCCGGACCTGCGCCCGGCGGGTGGGCCGCCGTCCGCGTGGACGACCGGCCCCCATGCAGGCAGCCGCCCGTACCGTTGGTTCAACGATTTCGAAATCATGCTCGCCCCGGCCCCCTTCCCGGCGAACGATCGGCCATCCATGCGCCTCCCGGTGCTGCCACCCCAGCCCGTTCCGCCGGTCGCCGATTCGGCCGCCCCCGACCGGGCCGCCATCGCCGACCGCCTGCGCAAGCGCATCCGAGGCCAGGTCCGCTTCGGCAGGCACGACCGCATGCTCTACGCCACCGACGCCTCGATCTACCAGGTCGAGCCCGTCGGCGTCGTCGTGCCCCACGACGCGGCCGACGCCGTCGCCGCCGTCATCGAGTGCGCCGACCTCCGCGCCCCCATCCTGCCCCGCGGCGGCGGCACCAGCCTCGCCGGCCAGTGCACCAGCCACGCAGTGGTGATCGACGTCTCGGCGGGCCTCCGCGCCATCCACGACCTGGCCCTGCCCGACGGCCCCGGCCGTCCCGGCTCGGTCGAAGCCCAGGCCGGCGTCACGCCCGACGGCCTCAACGCCGAACTCACC
This sequence comes from Phycisphaerae bacterium, assembly GCA_016794945.1. The sequence continues at coordinate 3,034 of JAEUIX010000225.1, read as the reverse complement.
CGCCTCAACGCCGGCGTCTTCTTCGCGCCCGACCCGGCCACCACCGCGCAGGCCACCATCGGCGGCTGCATCGGCAACAACGCCGCGGGCGCCCGCTCGGTGCTCTACGGCCGCACCTCCGAGAACGTCCTGGCCATCGACGCCGTGCTTGCCGACGGCCGACGCGTGCGCTTCGAGGCCGGCGCCGGCCGGCGCGACCCCGTCGCCCGCCGCCTGGCGCAGCAGGTGATCGACGTCGTCGCCGCCCACGAGCGGCTCATCCGCGAGCGCTACCCGCGCACGCTCCGGCAGAACGCCGGCTACGGGCTCGACCGCATCCTCCGCCAGCTCGACGCCGGCGCCACGGCCGACACGCTCGACCTCGCCCAACTGCTCTGCGGCAGCGAGGGCACCCTCGCCCTGACGCTCGGCGCCCGCCTGCTCCTTCGTCCCGTGCCCCGCGCCAAGGGCCTCGCCCTGCTCGCCTTCGACTCCGTCGACGCCGCCATCGACGCCGTCATCCCCATCCTCGCCACCACCCCAAGCGCCGTCGAACTCGTCGACGACGTCGTCATCGAAGCGGCCCGCGGCAACATCGAGTGCTCCCGCTACGTCGACGCGTTCCCCAGGCCGCCCGGCGCCGGCGACCCCGCCGCCGTGCTCTACGTCGAGTACCACGCCGCCTCGGCCGAGGAACTCCGCGCCCGCCTCGACCGTCTCTCCGCCGCCGTCGGCTCGCGCTTGCCCGTCCGCCACGTCCTCGACGCGCCCGGCATGGCCGACGCCTGGAAACTCCGAAAGGCCGGCGAGCCGCTGCTGCACAACCTCCCCGGCCGCCGCAAGCCCATCACCTTCGTCGAAGACAACGCCGTCCCCCCCGAGCGACTCGCCGAGTTCGTCCGCGAGTTCCGCGACATCGTGCGACGCGAGGGCACCCGCGCCGCCTTCTGGGCCCACGCCAGCGTCGGCGTCCTCCACGTGCGGCCCCTGCTCGACCCACACGACCCCGCCGACCAGCAGCGTCTGCTCCGCATCGCCGTCGAAGTGGCCGACCTCGCCAAACGCTGCGGCGGCGTCATGAGCGGCGAGCACGGCGATGGGCGCGTCCGCGGCCCTCTGCTCGAGCGTTTCTACGGCCCCGAACTCCTGCGCGCCTTCGCGCAGGTCAAGCTCGCCTTCGACCCCCGCGCCCTGCTCAACCCCGGAAACATCGTCGCCCCCGGCCCCATCCCCTCCATCCTCGACCGAACCCGCACCGAGCCGCAGCGCGGCGCGCCGCCCCCGCCCCCCGCCGCTCCCCGCCAGCCCGACACGCGCACCTTCTTCGACTACGAAGACCAGCACGGCTTCGACGGCGCGGTCGAACGCTGCAACGGCGCCGGCGTCTGCCGCAAGACCTCCGGCGGCGCCATGTGCCCCAGCTACCGCGCCACCCTCGACGAACGCCACAGCACCCGCGGCCGCGGCAACGCCCTGCGCCTGGCGATCACCGGCCAACTCGCCGCAAGCCGCGCGGGCGGCGGCCAGAGCGGGGGTGCATCGCCCTGGGCCGATCCCGGCGCCATCGAGACGCTCGACCTCTGCCTCTCCTGCAAGGCCTGCAAGGCCGAGTGCCCCAGCAACGTCGATATCGCCCGCCTCAAGGCCGAGTACACCGCCCAGCGGTTCCGCGCCGCCGGACGCATCCCCCCGCGGGCGCTGGCCATCGGCCACGTGCGCTGGATCAACCGCTTCGGCGCTGCCACCTGGTGGCTCGCCAACGCCGTCAACGCCCTGCCGCCGGTGCGCTGGCTGCTCAACGCCGCCCTGGGCATCCACCCGCGCCGTTCCCTGCCTCGGTTCTCGCGTTCGCTCTTCGCCCTCACGCGCCGGCGACCCGCTTCGCCTTCGGTCGCCGGCCCGCGCATCGTCCTCTTTGGCGACTGCTTCACGCCCTACACCGAGAGCCGCATCGGCCTGGCCGCCGTGCGCCTGCTCGAACGCCTCGGCTACACCGTCGAAGTCGCCGACGCCGGCTGCTGCGCCCGCTCCATGATCAGCGTCGGCATGCTCGAATCGGCCGTCGAGACCGCCGACCGCACGATCGATCGCTTGCGCGCCGCCGTCGAGTCGCCCGACGTCGCCGCCATCCTCGTGCTCGAGCCCTCGTGCCTCAGCGCCATCAAGGACGATTGGCTCCAGCTCCGCCTGGCCGCCCCCATCACCCTTCGCCGCCGCCTGGCCGACAAGGCCATGCTCGTCGAGGAGTTCATCGACCGCCGCTGGGACCGCCACCCCCGACCGCCCGCGCTGCGCGCCGCGCCCGCCGACGCCACTGCCGTTGCGGGCCTCGCGAGCAGTGGGGGGGATCACGCCCCCGCGCCAGTCCCCGCCTGCATCCTCCACGCCCACTGCCACCAGAAGGCCCTCTGGGGCGCATCGTCCAGCGCCGCGGCCCTTCGCCGCGTGCTCGGCGACCGTCTCCGCGTGCCCGACACCGGCTGCTGCGGCATGGCCGGCTCCTTCGGCTACGACGCCCGCAAGTTCGATCTCTCCATGGCCATCGGCAACCTGCCCGACGGCGGCATTCTTCCACTGGCCCGCGCCGCCGCGCCCGACACGCTGATCGCCGCCCCCGGCACCAGTTGCCGCCACCAGATCGCCGACGGCGCCGGCCGCGAAGCCCTGCACCCCGTCGAGATCCTCGAGCGCTTCATCCGCTGAGGCGGCGGCCCGCCGACTTGGAACCGCTCCCCCGTCGCGCCCCGCCCGCCCGGAACCTGCCCCGAGCGCGCTCGGCGCCAGCCCCGAGCGCACCCGGAGCCAGCCCCGAGCCGGCCCCCAGCCCGCGATTCGCCCCCGGACCTCGCCGTCTCGTTTGACTCCGCCGCGCCCGGGTTCTACTGTGCCCCACGACTGCGGGGTAGAGCAGCCTGGTAGCTCGTCGGGCTCATAACCCGGAGGTCGCAGGTTCAAATCCTGCCCCCGCTATTGCCGGGCCGGTTGCGAAAGCAGCCGGCCCTTTGGTTTTCAGGGAACGCCGCCGAGAGACCTCGGCGGCGTTTTCGCGTTTTGG
>JAEUIX010000158.1 GCA_016794945.1 Phycisphaerae bacterium | reverse complement strand
CTGCTCGTCGGTGGCGGGGTAGTCCGGATTGGTCGAGGGCGCGGTGATGCACCCGAACAGGGTCGCCAGCATGCATGCTCCGATGGCCGCGCCGATGGCTCGCCGAAGGGTCGGATTCACAAGATAGTGTACGCTAACTTTCCCAGCCGGTTGCGACGCACCCCGCACCGGGGCGGTACAACCGGGGCGCGGTCGGTCCGTTCAGGAGTTCTCCGAGCCTGAAGCGCATCTGGAACATCGTGGCGGCGGCCGGGCTGTTGGCGTCGGGCGTGGCGTGCGGTGCGGCGCCGGCGTGGGTCGGCCACGAACCGCCTGCGCCGCCGGCATCGGCCGAGCCGGCCAAGGCCGAGCGCGGTTCGCCGTACATCCGCGTCGTGGAGGATGAAGCGACCGGGCGGGTGCGGCTGCAGTTGTCGGTACGGTCGTTCCGCCGGGCCGACGGCACCGGCCCGACGGTGAGCCTGGCGTCGGCGATCCACATCGCCGACGCGTCGTTCTACCGCGCGATGCAGGCGTGGCTCGACGGGCAGGACCTGGTGCTGTTCGAGGGGATCAAGCCGCCGGGGTCCGACGCCCTGCCCGCGGACGCCACCGATGCGCAGCGCATCGCCCAGACGCGCTCGCGCCTCGAACTCATCGGCTCGGCCGTCGAGCGCTTCAGCGAGAAGCACGGCGACCTGCCCCGCAGCCTCGACGAGATGGCCGACAAGGACCAGCGCTTCGCCGCCGTGCTGCGCGCGCTGACCCACGACGGCTGGGGCCGCGAACTGATCTACGCCCCCGCCGACGGCGCGTTCGAACTCCGCAGCCTGGGCGCCGACGGCAAGCCCGGCGGTGAGGCCGCCGACGCCGACCTGTCGCGGAGCGGCAAGGCCCGTCCGGCCGGCGGCAAGCGCGGCGGCAAGGGCATCCAGCAGCAACTGGCCGACGCGCTGGGGCTGAGCTTCCAGCTCCAGGTCATCGACTCGGGCAAGTCCAACTGGCGCTCCAGCGACATGTCGGTCGACGAGCTGCAGCGCCGCATGGAGGCCTCGGGCGCCGACGCCTCGGCGCTGCTGAGCATGCTCGACGGCAACTCGCTCAGCGCGCGGCTCGTGGGCGTGCTGCTGGGCTTCGTCGGCTCGAGCAAGACCATGTCGGCCACCGCCAAGCTCATGCTCGTCGAGACCATGGCCATGGCCGACCGCCTGATGGAGAACCAGACCTCCGGCCCCATGGCGGCGCTCGGCCCGGCCATGAAGGTCATCGTCCACGACCGCAACGCCGTCGTCATCGCCGACCTCAAGTCGGTCATCGCCAACGAGCCGAAGGTGCGGACCGTCGCGGCGTTCTACGGCGCCGGGCACATGCCCGACCTCGAGAAACAGCTGACCGAGAACCTGGGCCTTGCGTTCGTCGAGACGAAGTGGTTCGACGCCATCGAGATGGACCCGGCCGACGCGGGCATGACCCCCGCGCAGCTCAAGAGCATGCGCGCCATGCTGCAGCGCCAGTTCGAGCGCCAGGCCGGCGGCAAGGGGCGCTGACGCCCTCGGGCCCGGCCCGAACCGGCACGCCGTTCAGGCCCCGCCGATGGTGAGCGTGGCGGTCTTCTCGCGCAGCTCGTGGGCCTTCTTCTCCCACCCCGAGCCCAGTTCGCCGATGGGGTCGGGCGGGATGATGTCGACCTTCTTCTCGCCCAGGCGAGCCTCGCCCTTGCGCACGCGCTCCTGGAATGCCAGGCACTCGCGCAGCAGGCTCTCGAGGATCTGCTCCTCGGGCACGTTGGCGACGCGCTCGCCCTGTACGTAGATGATGCCGCGCCGGTCGCCGGCGAAAACCGCAACGTCGGCCCCTTCGGCCTCCCCGGGTCCGTTGACGATGCAGCCCATGACGGCGACCTTGATGGGCAGCTCGATCTTCTTGTCGAGGGTCTTGCGGACGTCCTGGACCAGGTTGATCAGGTCCACCTGGATGCGCCCGCAGGTGGGGCAGGCGATCAGTTCGGCGCTGGTGCGCTCGCGCAGGCCCAGGGAGTAGAGCAGCTCCAGCCCGTCCTCGACCTCGTAGCGCGAGTCCGAGGCGTAGCTGATGCGCAGGGTGTCGCCGATGCCGTTGGCCAGCAGCGCCCCCAGCGCCACCACCGAGCGGATGCACCCGGTCTCCTTCGGCCCGGCGTGGGTCACGCCCAGGTGCAGCGGGTGGTCGAACCGCTTGGAGATCTCGGTGTAGGCGTCGATCACCGTCTCGACGTCCATGCTCTTGGCGCTGATCACCACGTCGTAGAAGTCCTCCTCGTAGAAGATGTCGAGGTACTCCTCGAGCTTGGTGATCATGATCGCCAGCAGGTACCCCTTCTTGTTGGTGCTGAAGACCGCGCCCAGCTCCTTGAGCCGCTTCTGCTTGTCCTTGCGCTCGATGATCGAGCCCTCGTTGACGCCCACGCGGATCGGCAGCTTGCGGGCCTTGCACGCCTGGATCACGTCGCGCACCTGGGCCCGGTCCTGGATGTTGCCCGGGTTCAGCCGGATCTTGTGCACCCCGGCCTCCACCGCCTCCAGCGCCCGCTGGAAGTGAAAGTGCACGTCCGCCACGATCGGCACCCGCACCTGCGGGATGATCTGCTTCAGCGCCTCGGTGTCCTTCTTCTCGGGCACCGCCACGCGCACCACGTCGGCCCCCGCCGCCGTCAGCCGGTTGATCTCCGCCACGCACGCGTCCACGTCGTGCGTGTACCCCGTCGTCATCGTCTGCACGCTGACGGGCGCGGGGGTCGTCGGCGTCCCGTCGCGGGCGGGCTTGCCCCCGCCGATGCGCACGAAACCGACGCGGGAATCACCGAGCACGACCTGACGGGTGGGGCGGCGGGGAGTCATGGAGGGGGATGTTAGGGCGGAATGCCCTTGCGCGGCGGCCGAACCGCCGGCCCCTTCAACGGCGCGACTGGCACCCCCGCAAATCCCCCTGTAGACTCTCACGAGACGAGCGGGGTGGTCCGCGGTGCCCGTCGGCCTTTGGGGCCGGCGTCCGCCGCAACCCGCGCGGGACAACCCGAGGAGAGAGAGAGATGACGCATCGATTCCGTGCGGCGGTTGGTGCGCTGGCCCTGGCCGGCGCGGCGGGCTTCGGCGCCGGCAACGCCCAGGCCCAGATCATCAACCTGTTCGGCGACCTGGGCACCGGCACCACGCTCGGCACGCCCTTCTCGCCCATCAACAGCACCTTCACGCAGTCGTTCACCCAGACGGCCGCCGCGGGCACCATCACCGGCGACGTGATCGTGACCAACGACCCGACGGGGACGATCTTCACGATGACGATCACGAACCTGGCGTACACCTGCACGGTGGCCAACGCCGCGGGCATGGGCGACGTGATCGTGGTGGTGGACCACACGTACATCACGTCGGGCTTCGGCACGTACGTGGGGACGCAGTCGCTCTCGGGCAGTTGGACCAGCGGTCCCAACAGCCTGGTGCAGCTCGACAGCATCCACGACTTCACGGCGTCGAACGTCTCCCTGCCGACGCTGCTGGCGACGACCAGCCCGTTTGCGCTCGGCCCCGTGTCGGCCACGGCGACGACCACCGGCCTGATCTACCAGATCCGCACGATCCTGCGCCTGCAGACCGACGGCCTGGGCACCATCACGCTGCCGACCAGCGCCCACATCACGGCGACCCTCGTCCCCGGCCCGACGGGCGCGGCGGCGCTGGGCCTGCTGGGCGTGGCCGCGTCGGCGCGCCGGCGGCGCTCGTGATGAGCCCGGAGCGCGAGCGACGGGGTACGCGGTTGGCCGCGCGTCGGGAGATCGAGCCGTACACACCGGTGAACGAGCGGGCGTGATCCGCGTCGGTGAAGGGCGGTCATTGCAGCACGCGGCCCGGCAGGTTCGATCGATCGGCTCGCAGGCGCCGGCGTGGTCTGATGCGCACGCTCAGAATCCTGAGCCGCAACTCACCGCTTCCTGGCGGTCGCGGCTCGCTGCAGCGCCGCGCGGCCGTCTTGACGAGCCCGGAGCGTGAGCGACGGGGTTCGTCGTCCGCTCGTAAACGCCGGGACGCCTCCACAGCGCGCACCCCCCCGGACCGGCACGGCCCGCGCGGGGGGTTTACCATTGGCGGTTCGGGTCGGGGCGTGGTCGGGACGCAGGTCCGGCGGCCGGGCGAGCATTCGCCCCGGCCCCGGTTGGAGCGATGCATGAACCCCAGCGCGGGCCAGGCGGGCACAGGAGAGCAGACGGGCGCACCACGGGCCAACGGGGCCGGTGCGCCCGCGCCGGGCGGCGGCGGGTCGGGCGAGCGGTCTGGAGGGGGTGGGGGCAAGTTCAAGGACACGCTGAACCTGCCGCGGACCGGCTTTGCGATGAAGGCCAACCTGGTGCAGAACGAGCCGGCGAGCGTGAAGCGCTGGGCCGGGGCGGGCGTGTACCAGCGGCTGCGTCAGGCGGGGGCGTCGGCCCCGCGCGGGCGGTTCGTGTTTCACGATGGGCCGCCCTACGCCAACGGGTCGATCCACCTGGGCCACCTGATGAACAAGGTGCTCAAGGACCTGGTGGTGCGGTCGCGCACGATGATGGGCTACGACGTGCCGTACGTCCCGGGGTGGGACTGCCACGGCCTGCCGATCGAGCACAAGGTGCTCACGGAGATGCAGAAAAAGGGCAAGCTGGAGAAGCTCTCCTCGCTGCCGGAGGACCAGCGGCGGATGATCGTGCGGCGGGAGTGCCGCGCGTACGCCGAGAAGTACGTCAAGCACCAGGGCGGGCAGATGCAGCGGCTGCTGACGCTGGCGGACTACGAGGACCCGTACCTGACGATGTCGCCGGTGTACGAGGGGGCGACGCTGGAGGTGCTGGCGGGGCTGCTGGAGCGCGGGCTGGTGTACCGGGCGCTCAAGCCGGTGCACTGGTCGATCGCCAACGAGACGGCCCTGGCCGAGGCGGAGCTGGAATACGCCGACCGTCAGGACCCCAGCGTGTACGTGGACTTCGAGGCGGCCAGCGCCGAGGCGGTGTACAGCGCCTTCGGGCTGCCGGAGAACGCGCCGGCGGAGGAAGACGAGAACGAAGAAGGCTCTTCGGCGGGCGGGGCGGTGGTGCACGCCGGCCGGCGGCCGAACGTCACGCCGTCGTTCATGATCTGGACGACGACGCCCTGGACCCTACCGGCCAACGTGGCGATCGCGGTGAACCCCGAGTTCACCTACGCGCTGGTGTGGGTGGACGGCAACGTGACGGTGCTCGCCGAGTCGCTGGTCGAGAAGGTGATGCAGACGGCGCGGAGCGAGGAGGTTGTGATCCTCGCCCGGGCGCCCGGCAGCCGGCTCATCGGCCTGCGCTACCGCCACCCGTTCGTGGACCCCTCCAGGGGCGAGGGCGCGGCCGGCGGCGCTGGGGACGCCTTCCGCATCGTCGGGGCCGAGTACGTCACGCTCGAGGACGGCACGGGCCTGGTGCACACCGCGCCCGGGCACGGCGAGGAGGACTACGCCACCGGCCTGCGCGAGAAGCTGCCGATCTACTGCCCGGTGCGGGGCGACGGCACGTACGACAAGTCCGCGCCGCAGTGGTTGCAGGGCGTGGACGTGTGGACGGCCAACGGCCTGGTGGTCCAGCGCCTGACCGACTCGGGCCACCTGTTCCACGGCCACACCTTCACCCACTCGTACCCGCACGACTGGCGCAGCAAGACGCCCACGATCTTCCGCTGCACCGAGCAGTGGTTCGTGTCGGTCGACGGGGGGCACGGCGCCTCGGTCAACCTGCGCCGGGCGGCGCTCGACGCCACCGCCGCCGACGACGGCGTGCGGTTCGTGCCCGAGTGGGGCCGCAACCGGATGCGCGGCATGCTCGAGAGCCGTCCGGACTGGTGCATCAGCCGCCAGCGGGCCTGGGGCCTGCCGATCCCGGCGTTCCTCAGCCGCGACGCCGAGGGCAACGAGCGGACCTTCATGACCGCCGCGAGCGTGCGCGCGGTGGCGGAGGTGGTTCGTCGCGAGGGGAGCGACGCGTGGTTCACCCGGTCGCCGGCGGAACTGCTGGCGGGGTACGACGCGTCGAAGGACGCCGATGCGCCGGCGTGGATGCGTCAGCCGGGGGCCGTGGAGTCGCTGCGCAAGGGCCAGGACATCCTGGACGTGTGGTTCGAGAGCGGCTCGTCGTGGAACGCGGTGATGCGCCAGCGCGGGCTGGGCTACCCGGCGGACCTGTACCTCGAAGGGTCGGACCAGCACCGCGGGTGGTTCCAGTTGTCGCTGCTGCCGGCCATGGGCGTGACGGGCCGGCCGCCGTACCGGACGCTGCTGACGCACGGGTTCATCAACGACAAGGACGGGCGGAAGCTCAGCAAGTCGCGCCCCGATGCCAAGGACTACGAGGTCGACAACCTGCTGGCGAACTTCGGGGCCGACGTGATGCGCTGGTGGGTCGCGTCGCTGAGCTACGAGAACGACGTCAAGGCCGACACGGGCCTGTTCGCCGTGTGCGGCGAGGGATACCGCAAGGTGCGCAACACCCTGCGGTTCATGCTCAGCAACCTGTACGACTACGCCCACGTCGCCGGCCCCGCGCCGGCGCCGGAGCCGACGACGATCGACGCCTGGGTGCTCGGGCGGCTGGGCGCGCTGCGGGAAACCGTCGTCGGCGCGTACGAGTCGTACGACTTCCGCGCGGCCCAGGCGGCGATCTACGACTTCTGCAACGAGACGCTGTCGGCGTCCTACCTGGCGGCGGTCAAGGACCGGCTGTACTGCGACCGGCCCGACTCGCCCCGGCGGCGCCGCACCCAGGCGACGCTCTGGACCCTGACCGACGCGCTGTGCAGGCTCGTCGCGCCCATCCTGCCGCACACCGCCGACGAGGCGTACATCGCGCTTCGCGCCGGCGACGCCTGCGTGCACACCGAGCGCTTCGCCGAGCCGGCGCCCATCGCCGTGCACGAGCAGGCCTGGCAGGAGGCGATGTCGGCCGTCGAGCACGCGCGCCGGGCCATGGAGTTCTCCAAGGCCCAGCTCGGCGTGGAGAACCCGCTGGAGATGGGCGTCACGCTGCCCGACCCCAGGCGGCTGCTGGCCCACCTGGAACCCGGCGACCTGGCCGACCTGCTGGGCGTCAGCCGCGTCAGCCTCGACGCCGGAGCCTCGGCCACCGTCGTGCAGGACCTGCGCGCCGAGCCCAAGTGCGAACGCTCCTGGAAGCGCGACGGCACCGTGCGGGCCCGGGCCAGGGCCGGCGGGGCGATGCTCTGCGACCGGTGCGCCGCGGCATTGGACCTGACCTGACAGGCGGCACAGGCGTTACAGATTGACGGGGGTGTTGCCGGGAGGCAACAGGGGGGTTGACCGCGCCGACGGCCGGGCCGATCCCCAAAGCATGAGCCCGCAGGACCAGACGCCCGGCCATGGCGGCCAGCGCCGCCGCGCCAAGGGACCCGCCGTGATCCGCACGCGCCCGCCGGGGGCGGGTGCGCCAGACGCGGCGCGGGGCTACGACCGCACCGAGGGCGTAATCCACGACCTGGCGAACCTGCTGGACGGGTCGATGCGGCAGGTGAACCTGGCGCTGCGGTCGCTGGACGAGGCGACCGGCCACCGCGCCGAGTCGGGCGAGCTCGACCGGCGGCTGCGGGTGATCCGGACCGCGCTGGAGCAGATGTCGGGCCTGCTGACGGCGGCCACGCGCCCCGGCGTCGAAGGGCAGTTGCCGCAGCGGCTGGCGGGCATGAGCCTGGCCGACGCGGTGCGCCACGCCGCGAGCATCCTGGAGCCCGAGGCCTCGGACAACGGCGTGCGGTTCGACGTGCGCGTGGACGGGCGGCTGGAGAGCCTGGGAGCCTCGTCGGCGTACTCGGTGGTGCTCAACGCCGCCCGCAACGCGCTGGACGCGATGAAGTCCGCCGGCCGGGCGGGCGTGATCACGATCGAGGCGGGGGTCAGCAGCGGGCCGTGGGACGATCGGGTCGTGGTCGAAGTGTGCGACGAGGGGCAGGGCGTGCGCGACGGCGAAGCGGCGATGCGGGCCTTCGAGCCGGGGTACAGCACCAAGCGCGGACGGCTGGGGCTGGGGCTGGCGCTCTGCCGCGACATCGTGAGCGGCCTGGGCGGCGAGGTGTCGCTGCGGCAGCGCAACGACGGACCGGGTGCGGTCTTCCGGGCGCAGTGGCCGGCGGGGCGCGAGCCCGGCGCCGGGGAGGTGGGCCGGTGAGCACGGGCACGCGGATCCTGGTGGTGGACGACGACCCGATCGTGGCCGAGTCGCTGGCGGAGTTCGTCCGCGCCGAGGGGCACGAGCCCGCGACGGCCCGGAGCGGCGACGAGGCGCTGGCGGCGCTCGCGGCCGCCGAGAACTCGCGCCCGTTCGCGGTGATGCTCGCCGACATGTCGATGCCCGGGATGGACGGCATGGAACTGCTGCGCCGCGCCGCCGAGGCCCACCCCGCGACGGTGTCGCTGGTGCTGACCGGCTACGGCACGATCGAGAGCGCCGTCGCCGCCGTGCGGCTGGGCGCGGTGGACTACCTGACCAAGCCCGTGGTCGATCACGAACTGCGCCTGGCTCTGGAGCGGGCGCTGCGCCAGCAGGCGCTCGTGAGCGAGAACCGCGCGCTCAAGCGGGCGCTCGACACGCGTTACGGGCTCGACAGCATCGTGGGCAGCGACGCCCGCATGCTGCGGATCTACGACCTGATCGAGGCGGTGGCCCCGACCCGCACCACGGTGCTCATGACCGGCGAGAGCGGCACGGGCAAGAGCCTGATCGCCCACGCGATCCACCACCGCTCGGGCAGGCGCGACAAGCCGTTCGTCGAGCTGGCGTGCGGCAGCATCCCCGAGACGCTGCTCGAGAGCGAGCTGTTCGGGCACGTCAAGGGCGCCTTCACCGGCGCGCACACCGACAAGACCGGCAAGTTCCTTGCCGCCAACGGCGGGACGATCTTCCTCGACGAGATCAACTCGGCCTCGCCCGGCATGCAGTTGAAACTGCTCCGCGTGCTGCAGGAGCGGCGCTTCGAGCCGGTGGGCAGCAACCAGACCGTGGAGGTGGACGTCCGCGTGATCCTGGCCAGCAACCAGCCGCTGGAGCACCTGGTCGCCGCGGGCACCTTCCGCCAGGACCTGTACTACCGCATCAACGTCGTGAAGATCGAACTGCCGCCGCTGCGAGAGCGCGTCAGCGACATCCCCGCGCTCGCCGGACACTTCCTCAAGGTCCACGCCGCGGCCCTGGGGCGGACGATCACCGGCTTCGAGCCCGACGCGATGGACGCGCTGCGGCGCTACGCGTTCCCGGGCAACGTGCGGGAACTGGGGAATATCGTCGAGCGCGCGGCGGTGCTGACGCGCCGAGCGACGATCCGACTTGAGGACCTGCCCCCCACCGTTACCGGTCAGGAGCCGCAGGTGATCGGCCGTTTGGCGCCGGGCATGCTGGACCGCGGCCAACCGGCAACGGCCGGCGCGACTGCGGCGGGCAGCCCGGGTGAACCGACGGCCATCCCGCTGGCGCTGGAGGACGCGATGCGCGCCCCCGAGCGGCAGATCATCCTGCAGGCGCTGCGGTCCGCGGGCTGGAACCGGCTGCGCGCGGCCGAGGCGCTGAAGATCAACCGCACCACGCTCTACAAGAAAATGAAGGCGCTGGGCATCGACCCGGCGACCGAGGCCCGTGCCGGCTGAACGTCACTTGCCCGGCGCCGGCGGCGGGGCGGGGCGGTCGTCCTTCTCACGCTCGGCCCGCTGCAACGCCGCCGTCTCGACCTCCAGACGCTTGGCGTAGTCGTCGAGCTCGGTCTTGAGCCGGTCGCGTTCGGCCTTGACGCGGTCGGGCCGCGTCCGCTCCTGCTCGGCCTTGAGTTCGTCCAGGGCCTTCTGCCGGGCCAGCCGCTTGCCCCCGTCGGTCAGCGACGGGTCGTCGGCGCGATCGGCCGCTTCCAGTTCGGCCCGGCGCTGGCGGAGTTGCTCCTCGTCGGCGTCGCGTGCACGGGTCATCGCGTCGGCCATCGCCTGCGACAGCACCTCCATCTGCCGGCTGATCCACTTGACCTTGGCCCGCTGGCGCTGCACGGCGTTCATCTTGGCCGCGTTGGTCAGCCAATCCGGGATCGCCAGCCCGTCGGCCGCGGGGTCGGCCGGCGGCCCGGCCCGCCCGACGAGCGAGATCTCACGGGCCAGCCAGTTCATGGTGTCGATGTACCAGTCGCCCTCGCGGTAGAACGCGGCGCTGGTCGAAGCGTTGTTGCGCCGGGATTCCTTGCCCTCGCGCTCGGTGCGGAGCGCCTCGAGCTCGCGCAGCCGCTGGCGCAGCAGCGCGATGCGCGCCTGGTGCAGCCGGGCGATCAGTTCCGGCCCCAGGCGCTGGCCGCTGGCCAGGGCCGCCTGCAGCGCGGCCTCCGCGGCGTCGACCTGCCGCTCGGCCCGGCCTGCGCGCCCGGCCCGCTGGCGCATCGCCCGCTCGGCCCCTTTCAGCGACGCCTCGATCTGCGCCCGCTGCAGGTAGTAGTCGTCGCACAGCTTGGCCCAGTCGGCCGGCTTCATCCCCTCCGGGCAGACGCCCGATTCGATCGCCTGGCGGTGCTTGTCGAACTGCTCGTGGAACGCTGCCTGGCGCTCGCGAAGCCGGTCCATCCGCGCGCGATCTTCCGTCGCGACATCGCCGCCGAGCTTCGCCGCCGCCGCCTTGTATCGGTCGATGATCTCTCGCGCCTTGGCGGGATCGATGGAGCCCGGTAGGTCGCCGGGCTTCTTGCCTTCG
>JAEUIX010000129.1 GCA_016794945.1 Phycisphaerae bacterium | reverse complement strand
TGGATGTTCTTGATGCGGTCCGGGCCGAAATCCTTCTGATAGATCCGCACCTCATCATCCAGCCGGATGTTGTACGGCACGTCGATCTTGATCGTGCGGTCGCGGAAGGCCTCCATCATTTCGTTCGACTGCAGTCGCGTGTATTCCGGCTCGTTCGTGTGCCCGAGGATGACCTCGTCGATGTGCGTCTGGGCGAACTTCTTGGGCTTGATCGTGTGCTCCTGCGACGCGCCGAGCAGGTCGTACAGGAACGCGACGTCGAGCTTGAGCACCTCGATGAACTCGCAGATGCCGCGGTTGGCGATGTTGAGCTCGCCGTCGAAGTTGAACGCTCGCGGGTCGGAGTCGGAGCCGAACTGGGCGATCTTGCGGTAGTTGATGTCGCCGGTCAGCTCGGTGGAGTCCTGGTTCTTCTCGTCCTTGGGCTGGAAGGTGCCGATGCCGACGCGGTCCTTCTCCGACAGCACGATGCGCCGGACCTTGACGTGGCCCATGGCCTGGCGCCAGTCGCCGCCGTAGTGGCGCATGAGGTCGGCGTAGACCCTGCGGCAGAACGGGTCGAGCTCGCCGACCAGGCGCAACCGGCCGCCGCCGTGCGCCGGGGCGTAGCGTTCGTTGATACGGGCCAGGATGTCGGCGCGGGCCTCGGTGGGCACCAGCAGCAGCGGCTCCTCGTGCATGGGGCACGGGAACTCGTGATCCTTGGCGCCGGGCCCGCAGTGCTCGTCGAGCAGCCACGTGAACGAGTAGAGCGCGCCCTCGTCGGTGCGGCTGTAGGCCTCCAGGCCCTTCTTGAGCAGGCGGGCGATGGTGGACTTGCTGGAGCCCACCGGCCCGTGCAGCAGCAGGATGCGCTTGTCGGTGCCGTAGCCCTCGGCGGCCGAGCGCAGGAAATCCACGAGTTGCATCAGCGCGCCGTCGAGGCCGTAGATGGCGTCGGCGCCCTTGTCGAACGGGTCGCTGAAGAAGTGATAGCGGACGACGTCGCGCTTGAACTGCCGGTACTTCTCGGCGCCGTGGCTGAGCACGGCGTCGTACAGACGCTGGAACGCGTTGCGGGCCACGCCCGGGCGCGCCTGCACGATGTCGAGGTACTCGAAGAACGTGCCCTCCCAGTGGGTCGAGGCGAACGTGCGGCGGTCCAGGTGCTGGTCGATCAGACCGGCCAGGTCCGTGCGCGCCGGCGCGCCGGGCTGGGCCTCGCCCGCCGGACGCTGGGTCGGAGCAAATCGCTCGAAGGGATCGCCGCCGCCGCTCTGGAGTTTGCTGGAATAGTCGGGCATGGCTGCGCTCGCGGTTCGCGGGGCGCGTCCGGGAGCGGCGAGCCGGGGCGCACGCCCCGACCGTCGCCGGCCCTCGGCGAACCCTGGGCAAACCGACCGCCGTCGTGGCGACACGGCAGCAGCGCTGGGGGCCCCGATCACGCCAGTGGTACCGGCCTGGGGGCCTCTCTCAACGGTCCTCTATCGGTCCGGCGGGGGCCGCGTGTCAGTGGAACCCGCCGGCGCCGGTACATACTGCGCTACGCACGCGGGGGTTCGGCGGATGCCCCGCCCGCGAATACCCTGCCGCGATGTCTTTCGGACTCTCCAGGGGCCGGCGACTGGACCCGGGCACCGTCGAGGTGCCCCCGGAGGCCCTGCCGCCGCTGCCGGACTCCATCCTGCACGATCCGGCGGCCGGCCGGGTGGACCCCCGGCTGTGGTTCGCGGACCCGGCCGCGCCATTGGAGATCGAGGTCGGTTCGGGCAAGGGGACCTTCATCCTCCGCCAGTCAGGATTGCAGCCGGGCACGAATTTCCTGGGGATCGAGTACGCCCGCGAGTTCTACCTCTACGCGGCGGACCGCCTGCGGCGCACCGATCGCACGAACGTGCGGATGCTCTGCCTCGATGCGGGGGAGTTCCTGCACTGGCGCGTTCCGGACCGGTGCGCCGCGGTGGTTCACCTCTATTTCCCGGACCCGTGGCCCAAGGCCAAGCACCACCGACGGCGGATGGTGCAGGACCGCTTCCTGGCGGATTGTGCCCGGGTCCTGCGGCCAGGGGGCGAGTTGCGCATCGTGACCGACCACGCGGACTACTGGGCGTGGATGGAAGCCTTCTTCGAGCGTTGGACGAGCCCCGGGGCCGGAGGCGTGCCGGCGGCCTTCACGCGCGAGCCGTTCGCGTCGCCGCCCACGGAGCGCGAAGGCGAGATCGTGGGAACGAACTTCGAGCGGAAGTACCGCGACGAGGGGCGCACGTTTCACGCGGCGGTGCTGCGACGCGCCTGAGAATGGCGGAGAGTGAGGGGTGTCGCGCCGCATCGCCGGTATAACCCCAAAGCGGACGCACGGTGAAGCCGATCGCATTCGGGTCGTCGGGGATCGTCGATCGGAGGCCTCATGATCCGTGCGAATCGCCGGTTCGGGGCATCTCGGTTCGGGTGGCTGGCGGCGGTGGCCGCGTCGGCGTGCGTCGCGGGGTGGCCGGTCGCGGCGGGCGACGGTGACGAAGGTCCCGGCGCAGGACCGCGTGCGAACGAAGTGCTGTTCGGAATGTCGGCGGTGCTGAGCGGCCAATCGGCGTCGCTCGGGACGTCGCTGTCGCTGGGGGTCCGCGCGGCGTTTGAGGAGGCGAACCGCGCGGGGGGCGTGCACGGCAGGAAGGTTCGACTGATGGCGCTGGACGACGGGTACGAGCCGTCCCGGACGGCGCCGAACATGCACGAGCTGATCGGACGGCGAGGGGTCATCGCGGTGGTCGGAAACGTTGGAACGCCGACCGGGGTGGTCGCGGCGCCGATCGCCTCGGCCGCGGGCGTGCCGTTCATCGCGCCGTTCACCGGCGCTTCCAAGCTGCGTGGAGCCGAGGCGGGGCCGTGGGTCTTCCATTTCCGTGCGTCGTACGCCCAGGAAATGGCGGCGATGATCGGGGCGCTCATGGACCGCGCGGGACTTCACGCGGACGAGATCGGGTTCGTGACGCAGCGCGACGCGTTCGGCGATGCGTGCTACCAGGGCGCGCTGGCGGAGCTGCGGGCGCGATGCGACTGCACCAAGGTGCGCGTCGTGCACGCGCGGTTCGAGCGGAACACCCTGGCGGTCGAGGGTTGTGTCGGTGAGCTGCTGATGTCGAAGCGTCCTCCACGGGCGGTGATCGTCGCCGCCCCCTACGCGCCCGCGGCGGAGCTCATCCGCCAGGCGCGGGCCCACGGCCTGACGGCGGAGTTCCTGTGCGTGTCGTTCGTCGGTCCGGAAGCGCTGGCCAAGGAGCTGCAGGGCACCGGGCTCTCGGCGGTTGCGATGCAG
Organism: Phycisphaerae bacterium; assembly: GCA_016794945.1. The sequence continues at coordinate 526 of JAEUIX010000129.1, read as the reverse complement.
GTCACGCCGCCGGCGGCTCTGCGTCGGCCGGTGCACGAACGGTTCGAAGCGGCGCTCCGTGCGATCGGAGCGGCAGGATTGGCCGACTCGGTCAGTCTCGAAGGCTACATCGCCGGGCGACTGGCGCTGCTGGGGCTCGAGCGGGCAGGGCCCGAGCCGACGCGGGCGCGGCTGCGGGCGGCGCTGGAAGGGCTGGGGTCGATCGACCTGGGCCTGGGCGTCCCGTTGACGCTGACGCATGATCGGCACCAGGCCAGCGACGCCGTGTGGCCCGTGCGCGTTTCCGACGGCACGGTGACCCCCATTTCGTGGGACCGGGTGATCGAGAAGCCCGCGGCGATCGGAGCGGCGCCATGAAGCCTCAAAGACCCATCGAGCGGGCCCCGGGGCGGGCGGTGTGGGCCATCGCATTGGCCGCCGCGGCTATGGGGGCGGTGACCCTCACCACGCTGGGACTGGCCCTGCACGCCGCCGACGAGGTTCGATCCCGGCTCGACCAGCTGCGTGAGCGCAACGCGCGCCTGGT
>JAEUIX010000125.1 GCA_016794945.1 Phycisphaerae bacterium | reverse complement strand
CTGCTCTCGGCGGCGGCGGCCGGGGCGGTGCTGACGGCCTGGCGCCGTGCCGCGCGCCGGCTGGCGTCGACCGGGGACAGGCTCTCGCGCTTGCTGGACCCGGCGCGCCGGCGCGGCGCCGACGGACCCTCGGTCGACGAGCAGTTCGACCGGCTCGACCGGACCACGACGGACCTGAGCGCGAGCCTCGACGACCGCACCAAGGAACTGGCCAAGGCCGCGGCGAATCTTCAGGGCGTGCTCGACGGGCTCGGGGAGCCGGTGGTTGCCACCGGCGAGCAGGAGACGATCCTGCTGTGCAACCGCGCGGCCGAGGCGATGATCGGCGTGCCCCCCGGGGGCCTGGCCGGGCTGCGGTTCCGCGAGGTGTTCACCCGCCCGGAACTGGTCGCCATGCACGCCTCGGCGCGCGCCGGGAAGGCGGCGAGCCAGCGGGTGCGCCTGACGACTCCCGAGGGCGTGCGGACGTTCGAAGTGACCGCCTCGCCGCTGCCGGCGGCCTGGGGACGGGGCATCTACGGCGCCGTGGTGTTCATGCGCGACGTGACCGCGCTGGCGCAGGCCGTGCAGATGCGCACCGATTTCGTCGCCAACGCGAGCCACGAGCTGCGGACGCCGGTCGCCGCGATCCGCAGCGCGGCCGAGACGCTGCTCGACGGCGCCAAGGACGATCCGCCTGTGCGCGACCGGCTGCTGAGCATGATCACCGTTCACGCCCAGCGACTGGAGGAACTGACCACCGACCTGATGGACCTGTCGCGCCTGGAATCCCCGGAGATGCCGGTCAACCCCACTGTGATCGCCATGGACGACGTCGCCGAGACGATCCGCACCGCCTTCGAGCAGGTCTGCGGAGAGCGGCGCCTGACCCTGCGGTTCGACGTGGACCCGGGCGCGGCGGAATTCGAGACCGATCCCAAGCTGCTGTCGCTGATCCTGCGCAACCTGGTGGACAACGCCACCAAGTACGCGTTCGAGGGGACGGAGGTGGTCGTGAAGGCCGCGCCGACCGAACCGGCTTCGGTCGGCGGTTCAGTCGTCACGATCCGCGTGGAGGTGATCGACCGTGGACAGGGCATCCCGCTGGCGCTGCAGGAACGCGTGTTCGAGCGGTTCTACCAGGTGGATGCGGCGCGGACCGGTCCGGCCTCGCGCCGGGGAACGGGCCTGGGACTGGCGATCGTGAAGCACGCCGCCAAGGCGCTGGGCGGGCGCGTCGGGCTGGAGAGCGCCTGGGGAGAGGGCACGCGGGTCTGGGTTGAGATTCCGGTGACGATTCCGGCGCCTCGCACCGACGACGGGGCCGGGCCGGCCGCGCCAGGGGATCACTTGGCGTAGGGCGAGCCGGGGATGGGGGCCCAATCCACCCCCGCGAGCGCTTCGAGCCGGCGCGCGACCGCCGCCAGGAGGCGCCGTTCGCGATCGGCGTCTCGGTACCGGCCGAGCACGGCCTCACCGGTGATGGGCTCGGGCCCTCGGGGATCGGCCGGGCCCTCTGCCTGGCGCCGGAATGTCACGGTGCCCGGCTCACCCTGGATGGTGCGGAGGGTGAACGTCACCGCGTGGGCGACAACACCCCGACGGGGACGATCATCGCTGACGACGGCGCACTCGCCCGCCAGCAGCCCGACGTCCAGCGCGGCGTCGATGTCGTCCCAATCGGCCCGGACCGAAACGGTGCTGGCCTGGGGCCCGACGCGGACGGAATCGAGCACCGGCAACAGATCGCCGTCGGAACCGCAGCCCGGAATCGCAGCGTAAAGTGCTATGGATAAAGCACTTACGATGATACTGGCCGGCCAGTTCTTCCGCAGCGACGGCCGAAACCGATCGAAACACGAACAGACGTGGCCCGTGCAGAGCGGTCCCCGGGTGCTCGGACCCCTAGCATGCCCCGGTCGCACCCCCTGCGCATGAGCGTGTTTCGCCGGCGAAACGGCGGTCGGTACGGGAGCACCCGGGGCGGCGTTCGGGAGGCCAGTGCGCGTGGACGTGGTCATCAAAGTTCCCCAGGGGGCCGAGCGGACCGCCGTGCTCGGCTCAGCGGATCGTAACTTGAAGATGCTCCGCGAGGCGCTGGGGGTCCAGATCGCGGCCCGGGACTCGGTGGTCCGCATTTCCGGCGACCGGCAGGCGGTCGGTGCGGCCCGGCTGGTGCTGCACCGGCTGACGGCGGCGGCGGAGTCGGGCGATGAGTCGCCCCCCGGGCGGCAGCGCGTGCTGGACTGGATCAACGAGGCGATCTCCAAGGCCGGCGAGGCCGACGGGGAAGCGGTGGAAGCGCTCAACGGGGCGGGTTCGCACGCGGCCGACGGCCCGGCGTGGACCGACCACCTGGACGTGTACGCCTCGGGGCAGCCCGTGCGTGCCCGCACGCCCAACCAGCAGGTGTACCTCGACACGATCCGGGATTTCGACCTGGTGTTCGGCATCGGTCCCGCGGGCACGGGCAAGACCTACCTGGCGGTCGCGGCGGCGGTGCACCTGCTCAAGCACGGCCGGGTGAAGAAGGTGATCCTGGCGCGCCCGGCGGTGGAGGCGGGCGAGCGGCTGGGCTTCCTGCCGGGGGACCTGCAGGCCAAGGTGAACCCGTACCTGCGGCCGCTGCTGGACGCGCTGCACGACATGATGGATTTCGGGACCATCAAGCGGTTCATGCTGAGCGACGTGGTGGAAGTCGTTCCGCTGGCGTACATGCGCGGGCGCACGCTGAACCGGGCGGCGATCATCCTCGACGAAGCCCAGAACACGACCCGCGGGCAGATGAAGATGTTCCTGACCCGCATGGGGCACGGGTCGAAGATGATCGTGACCGGCGACACGACCCAGATCGACCTGCCCGACCCGCGCGAGAGCGGGCTCGTGGACGCGGCGCGGGTGCTGCGGCGCACCCGGGGCGTGGGCTTCGTGACCTTCGATGATCGGGACATCGTGCGGCACCCGCTGGTGGCCCGGGTGGTGGAGGCGTACGGGAGGCACGATCGGACCGGGGGCAGGTCCGAGAACGGCGGCTCTGGGCCAAGCGCGGCGGGGGGAGCGTCGATGCACAGGGAAGCGCCCGAAGGGTCCGTGGAGGACCGGGCGTAGGCGATGACCTCCCAGATGCGACAGTTCGGCGTCGGCCACGAGGGCGGCTCGCCCGCCTCGGCGCTGGGTCCGGGCGTGGGCACGGGCGCCGGGCGGTGGGATTGGCTGGTGCGGCAACCCTCGCTGGGGACCAACGCGCTGATCGCGCTGATGCTGGCGGCGGTGGTGTCGTGCGTGCTGATCTGGACGTCGCGTCAGACGCTGGTGGCGATCGAGCAGCCGGCGGACCAGACGTTCGTGGTACGGGCCGCGTTCACGCTGGACGACCGCGAGGCGACGGAGGCGGACCGCCAGGCGGCCCGCCAGCGCGCCCCGCGGGTGTACCTGGCCGACACGGCGGCCCTGGAGGCGATCCGCACGTCGCTGGAGAACCTGCCGCGGACCCTCGCCAGCGCGGAGAACCTCGACGCGGTGGACCCGGGGATCCGACGGCAGTTCGGCCTGACGCAGGAGAGCCTGGACGCGCTGCGGCGGCAGACGGGCACGCCGCAGGGGCAGTCCGCATGGGCGGCGCGGGTGAAGTCGCTGGACGAAGCGCTGCGGCTGGCGCCGCTGGTGGACGCCGAGACATTCCAGCGCGAGACGCTGGCGGGCGGGGCCTCGGCGCTGGAGCTGCGCTTCGGCGACGCGGGCCAGGCGATGGTGCGCCCGTCGGAGATGATCAGCCTGGCGGACCGGGGCCTGGCGCGGCTGATGCGGTCGCTGGCAGCCGGGGCGGGGTTCGAGGGCCTGGTGCTGGAGGTGGTGGCGGCGCGCCTGAACGCCGAGCCGCGGGCGACGTTCCGGTTCGACGAAGCGCTGAGCCTGCAGCGGCAGCAGGAGGCCGCGGCGTCGACGCCGGTGCGGCGGGTGAAGTTCCAGCCGGGGCAGGTGATCGTGGCGGCGGGCGAGCGGGTGACGGCGTCGAGGCTGGACATCCTCGAGGCGGAGATGCGGGAGTACCGGCGGCAGTCGGCGTGGGCGGGGCTGGTGGCGGACGGGTCGATGATCGGCCTGGCGGCGCTGACGAGCCTGGCGCTGCTGGGGTACGTGGGGACGTACAGCCCGCGGATCACGGCGAGCCCGACGCGCCTGGCGGCGACGGCGGCGCTGCTGGCGGGGTGCCTGGGCGTGTCGTGCGCCATGGCCGGGGCGGCGCCGCAGCTGATGGGGGTGGCGATCACGACGCCGGCGGTGTTCGCGTCGGTGGTGATGGCGGTGATCTTCGACCGGCGGACGGCGCTGGCGCTGGGGTCGCTGCTGGCGCTGGTGACGTGCGTGGCGCTGCGCCAGCCGGGGGCGGGCGTGGCGCTGGCGATGTGCGGGGTGGCGACGGTGGCCTGGCGCCTGCGCGAGACGCGCCTGCGGAGCAGCCTGATCCGGGCGGCGACGGTGACGGCGGCGGCGCTGATGGTGGGCTCGCTGATCCTCTCGCCGCTGCGACACCCGCTGACGGCCGACTCGGCGGTGCGGGCGGTGTGGGAGGCGGCGGGCGTGGGCGTGGGCGCGCTGCTGGTGGGGTTCCTGGTGCTGGGGATCCTCCCGACGGCCGAGCGGCTGCTGGGTGTGACGACGGGCATGACGCTGATCGAGCTGCGCGACCCCAAGCACCCGCTGCTGCGGGCGCTGCAGCAGCGCGCACCCGGCACGTACAACCACTCGCTGAACGTCGCGAGCCTGGCCGAAGCGGCGGCCGAGGCGATCGGGGCCGACGGCCTGCTGGCGTACGTGGGGGCGCTGTACCACGACGTGGGCAAGATGAGCAAGCCCGAGTTCTTCGTCGAGAACCAGGCGGGGGGGCTGAACCCGCACGAGAAGCTCTCGCCGGCGATGAGCCTGCTGGTGATCGTGGCGCACGTGAAGGACGGGGTGGAGCTGGCCCGCGAGGCGAACCTGCCCCGGGTGCTGCACCACTTCATCGAGAGCCATCACGGCACGACGCTGGTGGAGTACTTCTACCACCGGGCCCGCCGCCAGGCCGAGGCGGGCGGCGCCATGCCCGGGGCCGGTCCCATGGAGATCGAGTACCGCTACCCCGGGCCCAAGCCCCGCACGCGGGAGGCGGCGATCCTGATGATCTGCGACGCGGCCGAGAGCGCCACTCGCACGCTGACCGAGCCGACGCCGCTGCGGATCGAGAGCCTGGTCCGTGCGATCGCCAGCAAGCGGCTGACCGACGGCCAGCTGGACGAGAGCGAGATCACGCTGCGCGACCTGACGCGGATCGTGGAGGCGGTGAGCAAGGCCCTGGCGAGCATCTACCACCCGCGCATCGCGTACCCCGAAGCGGTGGTGACCCGCGGCCGCCCGGCGTCGCCCGGCATCGCGGGCCCCACGCCGACGCAGCCGGGCCTGCCCACCGGCGCCGCCGAGCCGGCGGCCCGGCGCGGGTGAACGCGCCCGTCACGCCCCGCCGGGGACCGGCTCGGAATAGTGCTCCTGGAGCACGGCCAGCCAGTCGGCCGTGGAACCGACGGCGATCATCCGCCGTCGCACCTCATCGGCCCTGGGGTGGTGCTGCGCGAAGCGGATGCCGAACTTCCGCATCATGCGCGAGGCGTGCCGGTCGCCGTGGAGCATGACCGAGAGGTCGAAGTGCTGGCGCAGCGCGTCGCGCTGCTGGGCGATGGTGGGCGCCGACGGCTCGCGCCCGGCCAGCAGCTCGCGGGCCTGGCGGAAGATCCAGGGGTTGCCGATGCACCCGCGCGCCACCGACACGGCCTGCACCCCGGTGTACGCGATCATGCGGAAGATGTCGCGCACCTCCCACACGTCGCCCGAGCCGAAGATCACGCGGTCGGGCCTGCGCCGGCACAGGTCGCGCAGGAACGTCCAGCGCGACGGCCCGATGTACTTCTGTTCCACCGTCCGCGCGTGCACCGTTGACCAGGCGTAGCCCAGCTCGTACGCCGCGTCGAAGATCCGCTCGAAGTTCGCCGCCATCTCCGGGGTGTCGTCGTAGGCTCGGCGCAGCTTGACCGTGCAGGGGATGTGCCGCGGGACGGCCTGGCGCACGGCGCGGAGGATGTCGATCGCGCCGGTCGGCTCGCTGAGCCAGTGCCCGCCGCGGGCCTTGCGGTCGATCTTCTTGACGGGGCAGGCGAGGTTGACGTCGATGGTGGCGAACGCCGGGGGGAGGTTCGGCGTCGAGGCCGGGGGTGTGCCGGCGGCCAGTCCGGGTCCGTCGTTCGGCACGGCCCATCGGGTGTCGCGGTACTCGGGCAGGCGTCCCCGGCCGTAGGCCAGGTCGCGGTAGTCGCGGTCGGGTCGCGCGGCCTGCTCGATCATCTTGAGCGCGCCGGCGGCCATCTCGTCGGGGTCCGAGCCGATGATCTGGCCCGACAGCGGCTGGTCCTCGCGCCCGCAGGGCAGCGCCTCGGCCAGCAGCTCCAGGTCGGCCTTG
>JAEUIX010000106.1 GCA_016794945.1 Phycisphaerae bacterium | reverse complement strand
AAGACCTTCGAGCAGGCGGCGGACATCTTCGAGCAGGTGGCTCGCGGCATGGCGTACATGCACGCCAAGGGCTTCGTCCACGCGGACATGAAGCCCAACAACATCATCGTGGACGCCCACGGCAAGGCCAAGATCATCGACCTGGGTCAGTCGTGTCCGACCAACACGGTCAAGAAGCGGATCCAGGGCACGCCGGACTACATCGCCCCCGAGCAGGTGCACCGCCGGCCCATCACCGAGAAGACCGACATCTACAACCTGGGCGCGAGCATGTACTGGGCGCTCACGCGTCACTTCGTTCCGACCGCGCTGGCCAAGGGCGACTCGCTCGTCGGCTCGCTCGACGATGAGCTGATGGAGCGCCCCAAGCCGACCGTCGAGTACAACCCGCGCGTGCCCGAGCTGTTCGACCGGCTCATCATGCAGTGCGTCGAGATCGAGCCGGCCAAGCGCCCCGACAGCATGACCGAGGTCGCCGAGCGGCTCAACCTGGTCAGGGGCAAGCTCATCGCCGAGGCGGAGCTCCGAAAGAGCGGCTCGTTCCGCAAGGTCACCCAGTAGTCGTCGGGGTCCGGCCGCCTCCCTCAGGGCTCGCGGGGATGGACGGCCACGTAGACTCCCCCGGTGCTCGCCGTCTTCGAATCCGTCGATCTTCGCTCCGCCGACGCGGTCGTCGCCGCGCTGCAGGCCGGCACCCGAGCCAACCGCTCGGCCCCCTGCCGGCGGGGGTCGATCGACGTGGTCGAAGGGTCGGAAGCGCCGCCGCGGCTGATCGCCACGGGCGACCTGCACGACAACCCGGTGCACCTGGCGCGCGCGGTCGAACTGGCCGGGATGGCCGACCCGGCCGGCGCGCCCGGCGCGCCCGGCGCGCACCTGACGCTGCACGAGGTGATCCACTCGGACCGGCTGGTCAACGGCGTGGACCTTTCGTACGCGGCGCTGGTGCGTGTGGCGCTGGTCAAGGCGGCGTTCCCCGCGCACTGCCACACGCTGCTGGCGAACCACGAACTGGCTCAGATCGTCGGCGCCGGCATCATCAAGGACGGGGCCAACGTGTGCGCGCTGTTCAACGAGGGCGTGGAGTGGGTCTTCGGCGGCGATGCGCCGCGCGTGCAGGCCGCGGTTGGTGAGTTCATCCGGTCGATGCCGCTGGCGCTGCGCATCGTGCACGGTCCGGGCGCCCCGGACACGCTCTGCGCCCACAGCCTGCCCGACCCGACGCTCATGGACCGGTTCGATCCTTCGGTCCTCGAGCGCGACCTCGAGGAATCAGACTACGCCCCCAGGCGCGGCTCGGCCCACCTGCTGGTCTGGGGAAGGTCCCAGCGGCCGGAGCAGTTGGAGTTCCTGTCGCGACGCTGGAACGTGGGCCTGTTCCTGCTCGGCCACGAGAAGGCCGAGCGGGGCGTCATGCTTGTACCCCCCAACGCGGTGGTTATCAACTCAGACCACGCGGACGGGAAGTACATCCCCCTTCCGCTCGACCGCCCAACCTCGGCCGACCTGGCCGTCGCCCTGGCGGCATCCATCGCCCCCGTGCCCGCGTAATCCCCGGTAAGGGAGCTTCACGTGATCCACGCCGCATCGCTCGTGCTCGCCGTCGGACTTTCGCTGCAACCGGCCGAGCCTGTCCAGCCCTCGCCGCCGGCCGGCACCCCCGCGGCGACGCCGGCCGATCGCGCCGCCCCGCCGTTCGGCGAGCGGTGGACGACACGCGTCGATCCGCGCCTGATGGGTCAGGCTCTGGGCTTCTACGAGGCGCGCTTGGCGCTGCTGACCCGGATCGCAAGGGAGTTCCCGGAGCTGGCGAACGCCGCCAACGCCGCGCGATCCCGGCTCGCGGCTCACTACGGTCCCGCGGCGGCGGCCGTGGAACAGGAGCTGGCCCGGCGCGATGCGTCGTTCCGCGAGGACTGGGCGCGGTTCAAGCGCGAGCAGCTTCAGCAGCAAACGGACAAGGCGCCGCTGACGGCCGAGTCGGCCCGCGCCGGGCTGGAGAGCGGGGGCTTCGCGCCCGAGCGGCAGATGCTCCGGCACATGGCGATGCTCAACGCGTGGCACCCGGCGTTCCGAGCCAACCACGCCGCGGAGATCGAGCAGGGCTTCGGCCGGAAGGTCGGGATCGGCCTTCCTGCGGACGACGCAAACTGGCTGGCCGTGCCCGTGCCATCGAGCTGGGCGTCGATCACGCCGAAGGACGCCCCGCCGACGGCGTTCATGCTTGCGGGCAACGTGGGCCTCGGGCCGGCGGTGGTGCGCATCGAGACCCACCCCTACGACGGCCCCGCCGAGCCGTCGCCGGCGGAGCTGCTGTCGCTGCTGGGGCGTTTGTCGACGACCGGCGAGGGCGAGAAGGTGATCGGAACGGAGACGGCACGGGTGGCGGGCGACCTGACGGCCGTCCGCACCATCGAAGCGACCAAGACGGTGGCCGAGGGCCGCACGGCCTACAGCCGCGGGACGCTCAGCGTGTTCGTGCGGGGCAAGGTTGCGATCGTGGTGTACATGTCGGTGTTCGACGACGTGTACGCCGACGAGACGGCTCCCACGGCGGACCAGGTGCTCCGCACGCAGGAGTCGCACCGTGCGGTGTTCGACTGGATGCGGGCGGGGATGGTGATCGAGCCGAAGCCGGCCCGTCCGGCGGGAGAGCCGGCGCGCCCGTAGCGCGGGCGTGGCGCGGGCGTAGCGCGGGCGTGGCGCGGGCGTGGCGCAATCAGATGGTGCTCTCGGTGACTCGGAGGACCTCCTCGATGGAGGTGAGCCCCCGCGCCGCTTTCTTGAGACCGTCGGCGCGCAGCGTGACCATGCCGCGCTCCAGGCACGTTCGCCGCAGGTCCGACACGGAGGGGTTGCGAACGATGATGTCGCGCAGCGTGTCGTCCACGGTGAGCAGCTCGTAAATGCCGACGCGACCGGAGTAGCCGGTGTTCCGGCACTTGTCGCACCCCTTGGGGCTCCAGACCTTCTGGGTGTTCATGCCCTGGGCGGAGAGGAACTCGATCATCTCGTCGTTCGGTGGCTTCTCCGACTTGCACACGCCGCAGAGCCTGCGCAGCAGCCGCTGGGCGAGGACCCCGTTGACCGCCGCGGCGACGAGGAACGGCTCGAGGCCGATGTTGACCAGCCGGGTGATGGAGCTGGGCGCGTCGTTGGTGTGCAGGGTGCTGAGCACGAGGTGGCCGGTCAGCGCCGCCTGGACGGCGACGAGGGCGGTCTCGTGGTCGCGGATCTCGCCGAGCATCACGACGTCCGGGTCCTGACGGAGCAGGGCCCGCAGGGCCGCGGCGAAGGTCATGCCGATGCGCTCGTGCATCTGGCACTGGGTGATGCCTTCGAGGTGGTACTCGATGGGGTCCTCCACGGTGGAGACGTTCATCGAGTTCTTGTCGAGGGTTCGGAGCGAGGAATAGAGGGTGGTGGTCTTGCCCGAGCCGGTGGGCCCGGTGACCAGGACGATGCCGTGCGGCACGTTGACCAGGCCCCGCCAGAGCTGGAGGATCGACTCGTCGAAGCCCAGGTCCTCGAGCTTGACGTTGATCGAGCGGGTGTCGAGGATGCGGAGCACGACCTTCTCGCCGTAGGCGCACGGGAGCGTGCTCATGCGCAGGTCCAGCTTGCGCCCCTGCACCGTGCAGCGGATGCGTCCGTCCTGCGGAAGCCGGCGCTCGGAGATGTCGAGGTTGGCCATGATCTTGAGCCGGCTGACGATGGCGGCGGCCATGCCGGCGGGCGGCTGCATCATCTCGTAGAGCTCGCCGTCGATGCGGAACCTCACCTTGATCTTCTTCTCCGCGGGCTCGATGTGGATGTCGCTGGCCCCTTCCTTGACGGCCTGCTGGATGATGTAGTTGACGTAGCGGATGACGGGGCTCTCGGCCGCCTCCTTCTCGAGGTCGACCTCCGCATCGTTCTTCTTCTCGACCTGGACGTCTGCCTCCTCGACCTCGCTGAGGATCTTGCTGACGTCCACCTTCTCGCTCATGGAGTCGCCGACGATCTCCAGGGCGCCGCGGAGCTCGAAGCCGGTGACGACCACGGCCTTGACCGAGGGCGTGCTGAGGCGGCGGCGCACCTCGTCGAGGACGAACACGTCGTCGGGCCGCAGCACGCCCATGACGATGCGCGCGCCCTCGGTCCGCAGCGGCAGCACGCCGCGGGTCTTGCAGAACTCCACCGTCAGGCGCTGCAGCAGCTTCCCGTCGAAGCCCCCGTCGACCCCCTTGGCGAGGTCGATGTGCTCGAAGGGCACGCCCGCGAGCACCGCGACGCACTGCTGGAGCTTGGCCTCGTCGACGCCCTGTTCGATCAGCACTTCCGCCAGGCGGCGGCCGGGCGACTGGGTGATGACCTGCTGGGCGGCGGTGAGCTGCTGTGCGGTGGCCACTCCGGCGGCCAGCAGCGCCTGGGCGAGGTCGGTCTGCGGGACGGCGCCGTCGGTTTCCGGCTGGTACACGGCGCTGAGCGCTTCACCCACGGCGGGGCTGGCAGCGGGCGCCGGGGCCACGGGAACGGCGGGGTCCGACTGCACGGTGATGCTGTGGGTGAAGGACCGCTGCCCCGCGGGCACAGCGGGCAGGGGGCTGAACGACTGCTCGGCACGGTCGACGGCGTGCTTTCGCTTGCCCGGATCGGTGGATCGAGCCTGGCGGCGCGCCTCCTCGGCCGCGGCCGCGGGGTCCACGCCCAGTTCGTTCAGGATGTCGTCGATGTTGTTGCGCGCCACGATCGCCTCCGGCGTGGGTCGGGTGTTCGGTTCGCCCGCGGCCTGGCGGCCCGGGTCAGGGCCTGGCCTCGGCCGTCGCCATCTCGATCGTGTAGGTGATGCCGTCGCACTCGAGATCCACGGACCGCTGGCGGATCTCCCGGACGGTGAAGAGCTCGTCGATCACGTCCCCGGTTCGGTAGACGCGTCCGCCGATGCGGGCGACGGGGTTGGAGCCGCCCATCACGCCGTTGAGCGTCATGCCGTTGAGCTTGCTCTTGACCAGGCTCGCGCGGGCTTCGGCGAGCTTGCGGCGCTTCTCGGCGTCGGCACGTGCGGCCTCGCTGGCGCGCCGGCCGGAATCGTCGGCGGGGGCTCCGGCGGTGGCCACCTCTGGCTCCATCGCGGCGCCGACGAGCCGGAACGGGTTCTTCTTGACCTTCTCCTCGGGCACCTGCAGCTCGACCCGCGAAGAGTTGAGGTCGGCCAGCACGCCGCGATGGTCGCCGGCGCTGGGGGTGGGGATCTCGGCCTCCTTGGTCTGAGCCACGGCGGCGGCGGGGCCGAGGCCGATCTGCCGCATGGCGAACAGCACGCCCCCCGCCACCACGACGACGGCGGCAAGGAGCACGGACTGTGCGCTGACCCTGGGCCTGCGTCCGATGTCGGCCGCGAACCCGTCGAGGCCGGCCAGGGTGCCGCCGTCGGCGCCCTCGGGCGCGGCGCCGGCCTGGGCCGGCCCGAGGCCCAGCAGGGGCGAGAGCGTCGGGTCGTTCATCGCGTCGGTCTCGGGCTGGTTGCTGGTCACTGCTGGACTCCTGCGAGCGAGGCGCCCTGGTAGTAGATGCTCATGGTGCACGAGCACTGCATGTTCCCGTCGACGTCGTTGGACCGCGTGAGCTTCATGTCGGTCAGACGGGTGACGCGCGGCAGCTTCTCCACCTCGAGCAGGAAGCGGTAGAAGCCGTCGAAGTCACCGGTGATCGACATCTCGATCGGCTGCTCCAGGGCGGTGCCGGCGGGCAGCGCCTTGTCGGCCCGCTTGAACGTGGGGAGCTTCAGACCGCACTTGGCGGCGATGAGCGCCACGTCGCGCAGCACCGAGTCCATCTCCTTGTCGGAGGGGAGCCGGGACTCGATGGCGTCGATGGCCCTGCGGATCTCGGCGTTGGCCCGTTCCAGGCCGTCGGACATGCGCGTCGCTTCGCGCAGCCGTTCCAGACGAGACTGCTTGAGCTCGATCTCGGCCCGTGCGCGGGCGATCTCGGTGTTCTGCGGCTTGAAGACGGTGAAATACGACGCCACGGGCACGCCCACCAGCACCGCGATGAACGCCATCTGTCGCAGGTCGGTTCGCATCGGTCGTCTCCTTGGTGTTCACCGCTTGTCGGTCGGGACGTTCGCCACCGGCGTGGGGTTGTGCGGCGGTCGCGCCTTGTCGGCGCCGCCGGGGGCCGGGTTCGCCGCCAGCCGCAGGCGCGGCACCTGGAGGGGCTCGATCCGCCGGGCGTCGGCGTCGAGCCGGATCTGCGCCTCGAGCCGGAACTTGCGCATCATCGTTTCGTCGACCTTCGTCTCGATCGACGACACCATCTCGACCCGGTCGATCAGCGGGCAGTCCTTGAGGGCCGTGTGGTAGTCGGCGATGTCGGTGTCGGCGGGCGAGAGCCCGATGAGCACCACCGTGAACTCCATCTTCGGCGGGCGCGGGCGGGCGGGCGGCTCGGGCGGCGCGACCGACCCCGGCGCGCCGGCGCCGGCGGGCTTGGCCGAGAGGGTCTTGGGCTGGTTCGCGCCGGCGGGCTTCTTTGGCTCTTCCTTGATCCTCCGGCTCTGCAGGCTCACCTCGGTCAGCGTCAGCCGCTCGGGCATGCGGTTGATCAGCTCGGCCATGAGGATCGAGCGGGGCACGCGCTCGAGCAGGGCGGCGGTGATCTCGGCCTTCTCGATCATCTCGCGCTTCTGTGCCTCCAGGAGCCGCAGTTGCTCGAGCTTCTGGGTCTCGGCCATGTACTCCTGGTTGATCTGCGCCTGGCGTGCCCGCACCGACGACCACTGCTGGTTCGTCACGAAGAACGCACCGATCACCCCGAACAGCACCACCCCGAACAGCACGAGGTTGATCGCGTTGGCGCGCGCCTCGCTCTTGCGCTGCAGGTAGTCCTCCGGCAGGAAACTCGTCGCGGCGTTGGTGTGCTGCTTCATCATGCGTCGGGCTCCGGCTCGGTTCGATCGTCCCACCCCGTGGCGTCTTCTCGGTTCAAAGGTCCGTCGGGCTCAGGCACAGCCCCACGGCGACGGCCCAGCCGGGCTGGGGCTGGTTCAGGGCGACGTTGGTCAGCGGCTCCGCACCGCCGCGCGCCAGGCGCGCCAGCGGATCCGCCACGTGCGCCGGCAGTCGCAAGGCCCGGGCGACGTGCTGGCAGAGCGCGGTGTGCCGCGCCTCGCCGCCCACGAAGATCGCGCGGGTCACCCGCCGACCGGGGAAGAGGCCGTCGTAGTACCGCAGGCACATGCTGATCTCGTCGGTCAGGGTTTCGAGCGGCTCGCGCAGGTCCACGCGCGGGTCGATCTCGCCTTCGGCCGCCGCGCCGGGCACGGCGTCGCACCCCGCGGGCGCGGCGCCGTCGTGCCGCCGCTCCTGCACCGCTGTGGCCGTCGCGGC
>JAEUIX010000100.1 GCA_016794945.1 Phycisphaerae bacterium | reverse complement strand
GATCGGCCGGGGGTTGTAGGCGCTGTGGGTGGTGCGGATGCCGCCGTCCATGACCTCGGCGCGGACGCCCTCGCCGCTGAAGCCGGTCAGGCCTTCGACGTAGTTGGCCCCGCCGAAGATGCGCTGCTCGTCCATATCTTCCTCCGCCGGCGACCAGCGGTCGATGAAGTGCACCGACGGCAGGGCGGCGACGGCGGCGAGCTGCGCGGCGTTCAGACGGGCGATGAGGCGGTAGCCCGGGTCGTCGAGGTTGGACTCGACCACGCCGCCGAGGGCCTCGATCTGCTTGGCCAGCGGACCGCGGACCGACAGGCCGCGACCCAGGGCCATCACGTAGTACGGTTCGGTGGCGGCGGGATCGATGGAGGGCTTGGCGGCCCGCTGAGAAACGGGGTTCCACCCGAGCCGTTCGACGAGCAGGGATTCGTCGAGCTTGTACGCGGGCTGGTAGCGCGCCAGGGCGCGCACGTACGGCCGCGTGGCGAGCGTGGCCCGCGCGGCGTCTGAAAGCTGCACGATGACCGCTGCATGGGGCAGGAACGCCGGCTCTCCGGCGCTGAGCGACCGGATGTCGGCCAGGAACTCGGGCAGCAGCTGGCCATGGACCTGAACGATGTACGCGCCGTCGCCGGTCGCGGGCTGGCTGAGCCCCGCGGGCAGTGCGGGGGCCTTGCCCAGCGGGTCGAACACGCCGAACCGCAGCATGATCCGGCCGTCGAGGGCGCGCGGCTCGCTCCAGACCTGGCCGGTGCGCTGGAAGGCGAAGACCTCCGTCGTGCCGCCACCCTGCGCGGCGGTGCGCCAGATCGCGACGCGGGCCAGACCGTCGGGAGACGCGATGAGGCGTGCTCCCGTGGCGGGCGGGGAGACGGCGACATCGGTCGCCAGGGCCGAACCGGCGCAGAAGGCGATCACGCAGGCGCACAGCGACGCACGACGACGGTGGACGCTCATTCGACGCTCCAAACCCCGCCCGGAGGACTGCTCGGGGAGGCACGACGCTCCCGACGGACGCCCAGAACGGGCGGTCGCCGGGGTGCCTCCTTCCATCAACTTACCACAAATTCGGCCGCCGGATGCCCCCGGGGACAGGATTCTCGGGGGCTTGGGGGGACTGCAAAGGGCGGGATGGGGAAGGGCGGGTGCGGATCGTCGTATATTGATGGGCGTGAGCGGCTCAACCGGCGATCCCGGGTCCCGACCGATGCCCGACACAGCCCTCCGGGGGGAAGTGACGCGGCTGCTGGGGCGGGCCTCCGGCGGGGACCGAAAGGCGACGGAGGAGCTGTTTCCGCTGGTCTACGACGAGCTTCGGGCGTTGGCGCAGCGGCACATGGCGGCGGAGCGCGAGGGACACACCCTGCAGGCCACGGCGCTGGTGAACGAGGCGTATCTGCGACTGGTGGGGTCGGGGGACGCGGGCTGGGAAAGCCGGGGGCACTTCTTCGGAGCCGCGGCCCAGGCGATTCGTCGCATCCTGACCGACCATGCGCGGAGCCGGGGTCGCCTGAAGCGGGGCGGGGGAGCCCGCGGGGTGGAGCTGGACGAGGCGATGCTGACCACCGGGGAGGAAGGTGGGGTGGATCTTGTGGCGCTGGACGAAGCGCTGCGGAATCTGGCGGCGGCCGATGCGCACAAGGCACGCGTGGTGGAGCTGAGGTTCTACGCGGGGCTGACGGTGGAGCAGACGGCGATGGCGCTGGGGGTGTCGCAGAGCACGGTGGCGCGGGACTGGCAGTTCGCGCGGGCGTGGCTGCACCGGGAGCTGGGGCGGCTGGCGGAGCGGGACGGGTGAGGCGGTGCTGACAGGGTGCGGGTGTGAAGGCCGCATGATGAGAAGAGCCAGCGGATGACTGTCGGGCTGTTCCAAAGAGCGGAGGAGGTGTTCCAGCGGGTCAGCGTTCTGCCGCCCGAGGACCGCGCGCGGGCGGTGCGCCAGGCGTGCGGGCAGGACACGGCGCTGCTGGCGGAAGTGGAGAGCCTGCTGGAGCATTCGACGCGGATGGGCGAGTTCCTCTTGGCGCCGGCGCTGGGGGTCGGGCTGGGCGCTGAGGTCCCGGAAGATGCGCCGGAGACGGCGGAAGATCTGTCGGGTCAGAGCGTCGGCCCGTACCGGCTGGAGCGACGGCTGGCGGTGGGCGGGATGGGGGCCGTGTACCTGGCGGCGCGGGCCGACGGGCACTTCGATCAGAAAGTGGCGGTGAAGCTCGTCAAGCGGGGCATGGACTCCGACGAAATCGTGCGCCGGTTCCGCGATGAACGGCGGACGCTCGCGGCCCTGAACCACCCGAACATCGCGCGCCTGCTGGACGGCGGGGCGACGCCCTCCGGACGGCCGTACCTGGTGATGGAGTACGTCGAGGGGCTGCCGATCGACCGGGCCTGCGAGCGCCTGGGCCTTGGGCTCGCGGAGCGGCTGCGGCTGTTCGCGCTGGTGTGTGGCGCGGTGCACTTTGCGCACCGGAACCTGGTGGTGCACCGGGACCTCAAGCCGAGCAACATCCTCGTGGGCGCGGCGGGCGTGCCGAAGCTGCTCGACTTCGGCATCGCCAAGGTGCTCAGCGACGAGCGGGCGCACCGGGTGACGACGGCGGCGGACCAGCGGCGGCTGACGCCGGAGTACGCCAGCCCCGAGCAGATCGAGGGGCGTGACGTCACGACGGCCAGCGACGTGTACTCGCTGGGGGTGGTGCTGTTCCAGCTTCTGGCGGGGCGAACGCCGCACCGGCTGGAGACCCGGACGACGCGCGAGGCCGAGCGGTCGGTCCTGACGGTGGCGGCGCCGGCGCCGAGCCAGGCGGCGAGGGAGTTGCCGGGGCCGATCGGCGGCGAGACTGCCGAACGCT
>JAEUIX010000097.1 GCA_016794945.1 Phycisphaerae bacterium | reverse complement strand
TGCCGGCGCCCGCGCCGAGTCCGGCGCCGGTGACGAGCAAGCCGCAGCAGCCGCAGGTTCAGCCCCCGGCAATGGCGCCGGGCAGCAGGCCGGGCGGTGGGGGTGGAGGTGCGAACGGTGGCGGCGGTCGTCAGACGATGCCGGCGCCCGCGCCCGCGCCGAGCGCCAAGCCGAGCGCGCCCGCGCCGATGCCCGCGCCCAGCGCCAAGCCGAGCGCACCGATGCCGATGCCGGCGCCGAGTTCGCCGCGCCCGGGTGGCGGCGGTGGTGGCGGGTTCAACGGCGGCGGCGGTGGCGGCGGTCGGCCGGCCATGCCCGCTCCGAGAATGGAGCAGCGGCCGGCGATGCCGACACCCGCGCCTGCGCCGAGCTTCAAGCCGAGCGCACCTGCGCCGAGGCCGATGCCCGCGCCGGCTCCTGCGCCCTCGATGAGCAAGCCTTCGGCGCCTCCGCCCCCGCCGTCGGGTGGTGGTGGCGGCGGTGGCCGCGGCGGGCCGGGCGGCGGTGGTGGTGGCGGGCGCGATCGGGACCGCAAGTAAGTAGTGCTGAGAGCTGAGTGCTGAGTGCCGGCGGAGCGCCGGCGGCGGGGCTGAAGCACGGGCGGATAGGCTGCGGGCCTATGCCGAACGTGCTTTCTTCTTTGCCGTCGTGGGTCGCGCCGGTGTTCCTGCTGGTGTGCTCGAACGTGTTCATGACCTTCGCGTGGTACTACCACCTGAAGGCCAAGGGGTGGTCACTGGCGATGGCGATCGCGGTGTCGTGGCTGATCGCGCTGCCGGAGTACATGCTGCAGGTGCCGGCGAACCGGCTGGGGCACGTGGGGCACGGGGGCCCGTTCACAGCGCCGCAGCTGAAGATCATCCAGGAGGCGATCACGCTGACGGTGTTCGGCGTCTTCTCCATCCTGGTGCTGGGGGAGAAGCTGCGCTGGACCGACCTGGCGGCGTTCTCGCTGGTGTTCGCGGGCGTGGTGGTGGGGATGCTGGGCAAGGCGGAGTAGGCGGGGCGGAGGGTTACTGATCCCCGCGGCGGCGCCGGGCGGGGCCCGGCCTACTTCGACTGTGCGTAGTCGCGGGCGGCGTGGACCTGGGCCTCGACCATCTGGCGGTAGCGGCCGGCGCGGGCGAGCAGGTCGTCGTGCCGGCCGGATTCGACGATGCGTCCGCCCTCGAGCACGACGATGAGGTCGGCGTCGCGGATGGTGCTGAGCCGGTGGGCGATGACGAAGCAGGTGCGGCCGTTCATGAGGCCGGCCAGGGCCTGCTGGATGAGGCGCTCGCTCTCGGTGTCGAGGTTGCTGGTGGCCTCGTCGAGGATGAGGATGCGCGGGTCGGCCAGCAGGGCGCGGGCGATGGCGATGCGCTGCTTCTGGCCGCCGCTGAGGCGCACGCCCCGCTCGCCGATGATGGTGTCGTAGCCGCGCTCGAGCGACGCGACGAAGTCGTGGGCGTTGGCGGCGCGTGCGGCGGCCTCGATGCGGGGTCGCGGGGCGTTGGGGTCGGCGTAGGCGATGTTCTCGGCGACGGTTCCGTCGAAGAGGAAGACGTCCTGTTCGACGATGCCGAGCAGCGCGCGGTAGGACTCGGGGCGGATGGAGCGCAGGTCGGCGCCGTCGAGGGTGATGCGGCCCTGGGTGGGGTCGAAGAAGCGGGCGACGAGGTTGCACAGGGTGGTCTTGCCCGAGCCGCTGGCGCCGACCAGGGCGATGGTGGCGCCGGCGGGGCAGCAGAGGCAGATGTCGGTGAGCACGTCGGCGCTGGCGCCGGGGTAGCGGAACCAGACGTGGTCGAGGTCGATCCGGCCGCGGACGAGGTGGCGCTCGAGGTCGGCCGTGGTTTGGGGCGAGGCGGGCGTGGCGTCGGGTGAGGAGAGTTCCGGGGGCTCGGCCCAGACGTCGAGGATGCGGTCGAGGCCGGCGAGCGAGGTCTGGAGGTTGGCGGCGACGCCGACGAGGGTTTCCATGGGCCCCAGGAGCATGAAGAGGTAGCTGGTGAAGGCGACGACGTCGCCGATGGTCAGGTCGCCTGCCAGGACGCGGGAGCCGCCGTAGACCAGGGCGGCGGCGGTGGTGGCGGGGGCGATGAGGACCCAGGCGACTTCGAGCGAGCGCATCCACCACCAGGCGAGCATCTCCTGTCGGGACATGAGGTGGTTGTTGCGGCTGAAGCGTGCGGACTCGCCCTTCTGGCGGTTGAAGGCGCGGACGATGCGCATGCCGCCGAATGCCTCGGTGGCGTGGGCGTCGGTGGAGGTGCGGGTGTGCTTGATGGCGCGGTGGACGGGGCGGATGCGGGCGATCCAGGTGCGGTGGGAGAAGTAGACGGCGGGGACGAGCACCAGGCCGCCGACGAGCATGCGCCAGTCGATGACGGTCAGGAAGACCAGGCCTCCGACGAAGGTGATGACGGCGCGCCAGGGGTTGTAGAGGAGGTTGAACAGCAGGTCGCTGACGCTGTTGGCGTCCTCGCGGAGGATGCTGGCGACGCCGCCGCTCTTGAGGTGGTGCAGCCGGTGCAGGGGCATGCGGGCCATGTGCTCGAAGGTGCGGCGCTTGACGCGGACGCGGAGCAGCTGGGTCAGGCGCGTCATGTGGTAGCGGCCCCAGGTGCCCAGCACGGCGATGAACGCGCCGGCGGCCAGCAGCCCGCCGCCGATGATCCAGAGCAGCGCGTGCCGGTCGCGGGGGAGCCAGTCGGGCAGGTGCGTGGGGCCGGGGTGATCGGTGATGACGTAGTCGATGACGAGCTTGGTGCTCAGGGGCATGAGCACGCCGACGGCGGCGGTGAGGGTGAGCGTGGCCAGCGCGGCGGCGATGGTGGGCCACCAGCCGTGCAGCAGGGAGAGGAAGGCGCGGAACAGCTCGCCGAACGAACGGTTGGTGCGCTGCAGCAGCGGGTCGCCCCGGGGCTGGGTCCAGTCGCGACGGGCGGGGGGTGCGGGTGGTGTGGGGGCGCCGGGGCGGGCGGTTTCTTCGCGGACGGTGGCGCCGTCGGAGAGGTCGCCGCGCTTTCGCCGCTGGAGGTAGTCGCGGTATCGTGCGCGGCTGGAGGCGTTGGAGGGGCCCACGGGCGAGGGTAGCGGCGCGGGGGGTGTGGGCGCTGCGGGTGCGGGTGCGGGCGCGGGCGCGGGCGCGGGGGCGTGGGCGGAGCGGGAGTTTGGTAGCCTGCGGCGATGGCCGAAACGAGACGGATCGCGCTGCACTGGAAGATCGTGATCGCGCTGGTGCTGGGGGTGGCGCTGGGGCTGGCGCTGAACCAGTGGTGGACGGCCGAGACGTGGCGCGGGCTGGGGGTGGGGGACGCGGGGGCGTTCCTGGCGGGCAAGGCGTCGGAGGCCAACGCGCAGGCGGACTGGCGGGCGCACGCGGCGCGGGGGGTGGCGCGCGGCGCGGCGTTCGCGGGGCTGGTGTTCCTGAACCTGCTGCGGTTCGTGGCGGTGCCGCTGGTGCTGTTCTCGCTCATCTCGGCGGCGGCGGGGATGGGGGACGTGCGGCGGCTGGGGCGGCTGGGCGGGCGGACGGTGGCGCTGTTCGCGGTGACGCTGGCGGCGGCGATCGCGATCGGGCTGGCGGGGGCGAACCTGGTGCGGCCCGGGGAGTACGTGCCGGAGGCGTCGCGCCAGGCGCTGGCGGCTGGGCAGCAGCAGGCGGTGGCGACGGCGGCGGGGCGCGCGGGGGACTACGGGTTCTGGTCGATCCTGACCTCGTGCGTGCCGACGAACCCGTTCGACGCGCTGGCGCGGGCGGACATGATGCAGATCGTGGTGATGGCGCTGCTGATCGGCGCGTGCCTGACGATGCTGCCGCGGGAGAAGTCCGGGCCGGTGGCGTCGGTGTGCGAGGGCCTGTACGAGGTGTTCCTGAAGATCGTGGGCGTGGTGATGCGGGTGGCGCCGCTGGCGGTGTTCTGCCTGATGGCGCGGACGGCGTCGCAGCTGGGTCTGGACGTGGTCAAGGCGCTGGGGGTGTTCTGCCTGGTGGTGGTGGGGTGCCTGCTGGCGCAGGTGGTGCTGGTGTACCTGCCGATCGTGGTGGCGGTGGGGCGGATGGGGGTGGGTCGGTTCGTGCGCGGGATCGCCGAGGCGCAGCTGGTGGCGTTCACGACGTCGTCGAGCGCCGCGACGCTGCCGGTGACGATGCGGTGCGTGGAGCAGCGGCTGGGCGTGCCGAAGGACGTGGTGTCGTTCGTGTGCGCGGCGGGGACGACGATCAACATGGACGGGACGGCGTTGTACCAGACGGTGGTGGCGCTGTTCGTGGCGCAGATGTACGGGGTGGACCTGACGCTGGGGCAGCAGCTGACGATCGCGCTGATGGCGGCGCTGGCGTCGGTGGGGGCGCCGGGCATCCCGTCGGGCGGGACGGTGCTGCTGGTGGGGGTGCTGCAGTCGGTGGGGCTGCCGGTGGAGGGGATCGCGGTGATCCTGGGCGTGGACCGGCTGATGGACATGTGCCGGACGGTGGTGAACGTGACGGGGGACGCGGTGGGGTCGGTGGTGGTGGCGCGGTGGATCGGGCCGGGCGCGTCGAGCGGGCAGGGGGGCGCTGCGCCCGGGGCGTGAGGCATCCGGCGGGCGTCGGGGTGCGAAATCAGCCCCGGATCCGGGGTTGAAACGCCCGGGCCCGGGACCCCATATACACTCCCGGCCCGACGAGCGGGAAGCGGTGCCGCTGTCGGCCCTTGAAAGGACGTTTATGACGCGTTTGTCTCGCGGTGTGATCGGTCTGGGTTCGCTCCTCGCCACGCTCGCCGGGACGGCCCAGGCGGTGCCGCCGGTGTTCGACAAGGTTCCGGCGGACGCGGCGTTCGTGCTGGCGATCCCGAACCCCGACACGCTGACCAAGGACCTGACGACGGTCTCGGGGTGGGTGGGGCTGCCGCTGCCGATCCAGAACGTGGACGATGTGCTGGCGATGGCGGGCATCGCCGGGGCGATCAACAAGAACGGGTCGATGGCGGTGGTGCTGCTCGAAGCGCCGACGCCGGACATGGTCGGCGAGCCGGAGATGTTCGTGATCCTGCCGACGTCGAACTACGCCGAGCTGCTCAAGAGCATGAACGCCAAGGGCGACGGGGTGGCCGAGGGCGAGATCAACGGCGAGCCGGCGTTCTTCCGGGACCTGGGCGGCGGCTACGCGCTGATGGCGCCCAGGAAGGAGATCGCCGAGAAGTACAACAAGGAGGGCGGGCACGCCGCCAAGCACAAGGCGCGGATCGGCGTCGCGGGCGACCGCATCGCCGACAGCGCGGACCTGGTGATGGTGATCAACGTCGACAAGTTCCGGGCGCTGGGCCAGGAGGGCCTGAAGCAGGCCATGGACACCGCCAAGGAGAACATGGCGATGATGGGCGAGGGGGCGCTCAACCTCGAGGCCGTTGACTTCCTGGCCGGGCTGCTGCTCAAGGACACGCGCTCGGTGGTCGCGGGGGCGAACATCGACGGCATGGGCGTGGCGCTGGACATGGCGTTCACGTTCACCGAGGGCTCGCGCCTGGCGAAACTGGCGGCCAAGCCGGGCGGCGCATCGGCCATGCTGAACAAGCTGCCGAACCAGCCGTACCTGCTGGCCATGTCGCTGGACCTGTCGAACCCGGACGTCAAGGCCTTCGCCAAGGAGATCCCCAAGGGCGCGGGCCCGGCCCAGCCCGGGGCGATGGACTTCGCGTTCATGGCGGCCAACACCAACGGCGCCGCCAGCAGCATCGGGTTCAACCCCGGCGGGCTGATGTCGGGCCTGCTGTCGCGGGGCGTGACCTACACGGCCACGACCGACGCCAACGCCTACGTCGCGAAGATGAAGGAAGCGATGAAGGCGATGAAGGACGCCGGCGTGGGCGAGGCGGTGTACGCCGAAGAGGCCGCCGAGGTGGGCGGCAAGAAGGTGGACACCTGGGAAGTGAAGATGAACGCAGACGCCGCGGGCCCGATGGGCGCGCAGATCATGATGGCCATGTTCGGCGGCTCGGGCGGGCCGAACGGCTACACGGCGCGCCTGGCCAACGGCGGGGTGATCCAGACGATGAGCAAGTCGTCGGACCTGCTGAGCGCCGCGATGGCCGCGGCCAACGGCGACGGCGGCCTGGGCGGCGACAAGGTGACGCAGCAGGTGGGCGAGAAGATGCCCAAGGGCCGCGTGGCCGAGGTGTACGTCGGCGTCAAGAGCATCCTGGACTCGGTGGTGCCGCTGCTGAGCAACTTCGGCGGCCTGCAGGTGAAGTTCGACATGCCGCAGAGCCTGCCGCCGGTGGGCCTGGGCCTGACGCCGGGCGACGGCTCGGTGGTGGCGTCGATCTACCTGCCCGGGCCGACGATCAAGACCGTCGCGGACTTCTACCGGGCGGTCGAGTCGGCGGCCAGCGGCGGGCGGGGCGGCGATGAGCCGGCCCCGAAGAAGCAGGACTCTGGGCAGCCCAAGTTCTGACCTCCGTCGGCGCCTAGGGTTTCCCCTAGATTGGGGGAAATTTCGCGAGTTTTCAGCGAGTTTTCCACACCCGAAAACACCGACTGGACAGCCGCGTAGTAGTCTCTATACTTCTCCGTAGAAATCCCTAGCACCCCCCCCTGAGGCCCCGTCGGCTTATGCTGCGGGGCCTCTTGTTTTTTGCCGCGTGCCTGCTCTCAGCGCGGCGAGCGCGCCGGCCGCGGGGAGACTGAGGCGATGGCGATCACCAAGCGTGGTGTTGGTCGGTCGGAGCGGGAGCCGGGCGCGGCGTGGCGCGTGTCGTCGCGCGTGCGCGTGGACCTGACTCGGGCGCGGGTGATCGGGATCGTGAACACGACGCCGGACTCGTTCTTCGCGCCCAGCCGCGCATCGGCGGGGCGAGCCGTGCGCGCGGCGCTGGCGATGATCGAGGCGGGCGCGGCGGGGGTGGACATCGGCGGCGAATCGACGCGCCCGGGCGCAGCGCCCGTGGAGGCGCGCGAGCAGGTGCGCCGCGTGGCGCCGGTGGTGCGCGAGGTGGCGCGTCGCGCGCCGGCGGGCGTGGTGATCAGCGTGGACACGACCAGTGCGCACGTGGCCGCGGCGGCGCTGGACGCCGGGGCCAACGCGATCAACGACGTGTCGGCTGGGCGGGACGATGCGGGGATGCTGGCGCTGGCGGGGCGTCGCGGGTGCGGGCTGATCCTGATGCACCGGCTGGCGCCGCCGTCGCGGGATGCGTACAGCACGCGGTACGGGCGGCGGAGCGGCGTGGCCCCGCCGCGGTACGGGGACGTGGTGCTGGAGGTGGGGGCGTTCCTGGCGGGGCGCGCGGTGGCGGCGCTGGAGGCTGGGGTGCGGGCCGA
>JAEUIX010000080.1 GCA_016794945.1 Phycisphaerae bacterium | reverse complement strand
TCGTAGCCCTTGATCCGCATGAGGCACCTCTGCACGTGCTCGTCGGCGTCCGCCCAGGGCTTGTGCTTCTGCACCAGGTGGCGTGCCAGGCGGTCGGCCAGGTCGTAGCGGGGCCTGTCCTGGTGGGCCGCGCCGGAGATTATCAGCGGCGTGCGGGCCTCGTCGATGAGGATGCTGTCAACCTCGTCGACGATGGCGAACTGTCGCCGGCGCTGCACCTGGGCCTCGGCCGAGCGCTTCATGTTGTCGCGCAGGTAGTCGAAGCCGAATTCGGCGGTGGTGCCGTAGACCACGTCGCAGTGGTACATGCGGCGCTTGGAGTCCTCGCCCTGCATGTGCATGGGGTGGATGGCGCCGACCGTCAGCCCCAGCGCGTGGAAGAACGGGAAGGTCCAGTCGCGGTCGCGCTGCACCAGGTAGTCGTTGACCGTCACCACGTGCGCCTTGAGTCGCTCCACGCACGCCAGGTAGCACGCCAGCGGGCCGACGATCGTCTTGCCCTCGCCGGTCTTCATCTCCGAGATCTTGCCCTGGTAGAGCACCATGGCGCCGATCAGCTGCACGTCGAACGGGCGCGCCCGGAACGGCGGCCGGCTCTCGGGGAACAGCCCCCGGACGGCCTCGTAGATCTCCAGCGGGATCTCGCCCCGCACCCACCCCGGCACCGGGTCGGTGCACCCCAGGAACTCGTTGGCCTCGTCGTACACCGCGTCGGCCGGCGTCGCCACGCCCGGGCGCACCATGTACGTCGCCGGCAGCAGGGGGGGCATCGCCTCCATCCGCTCGCGCGTGCGTCGGTACAGCTCCTGCACCGGCGCCGGCAGGGTCGAAGGATCGAACTTCCGCGCCGGGTCGAAGATGTTGCGGATGCCCACGGAGCGGTCCATCGCCTCGCGGGCGGCGGCGAACGCCTCGTTCATCACGTCCAGGGCGGTCTGGCCCTTGTCGATGCGGGCCCGCAGCACGCCGAGCTGCTCGCGGATCTGCGCATCGGTCATCGCGCGGTACTTGGGCTCCAGCGCGCCGATCGACTCGACGCGCTGCAGGTAGCGCTTGACGAACCGTTCGTTGCGCGAGCCGATGATCTTGTTCAGGATGGGACCGAGAATGGGGATGTCTTGCTTGGACACGGGGTTCGCCTTGCTGCGCCGCCGACGCCGCCGGGTTCGGGCCGCCATGGCCCGACGCCTGCCGGGCGCCGCGGACGCTCTGGGTTGCTGTCTTGGGAAGGACGCCGATACCTGGACTGCGGCGCGGCGGACGCGCCGACGACTCCATCGTGGCCATGAGCCGCGACGGACGGATCAGGCGGCGGCGGGGGGAGGCGTGCTCAGCCACATCGCGGGCATGCGGTCCGTCGGGGCGACGGTTCGCTCGGCCGCCGCGCGGGCGGATGGAGCGTCGTGTCCGGCCGAGCGGGCCTCGGCGTGCCGACGCGACACCGCGCCGGCAAGTGGTTTGTGGTCCTGCCGGCGGGTCTGGGCCGTTTCGATCCTGCGGATCTCGGGCAGGCATTGCCTGGTCGTCGCGCTGCCCGGCTCGGACCGGGTCAGCGCCCGGGCCTCGCCGGCACCCAGCCCCGAGGCCACCACCAGCGCCACCAGCAGCACCACCGACACGCCCGTCAGGGGCGAGCGGAACTGGTCGAGCGCGGGTTGGCGGGGGGAAGCACGCACGGGCGGGGTCGTCGGGATGATACGTCGGACCGGCCTTCAGGGCCGATCGGGCGTTCTCAAATTCATCGGCGTTCGGCCGGCCGTCCGATACCCCTGTGCCCGGCTTCGGGGAGGTCCCCGGCCCGGGAGGCCGTCGTCGCTCCTTGGTCGGGTGCTGCGTAGTGTGAGCGGTTCACGCCCCCGACGGAAGAGCCGTATGACGACGCCACCGGACGATCCGAGCACCATGGTCGCGACCCGCAATTCCCTGCCGCCGACGCGCTCGTCCATCACCCATAAGTTCACCATCGGCGGCCACGAGGGCTACCTGACCATCGGCCTGCACGCCGACGGCCGGCCCGGCGAGATCTTCATCAAGATGTCCAAGGACGGCTCGACCATCAGCGGCATGTGCCAGGCGTTCTGCCGCGCCTTCTCCCTGGCCCTGCAGTACGGCCTGACCGTCGAGGACTCCGTTGCGCGGTTCAAGGGCATGCGGTTCGAGCCCATGGGCGCCACGGCCAACCCCGACATCCCCGAGGCCATGAGCATCGTGGACTACGTCGCCCGGTTCATCGAGCTGCACTTCAGCGGTGGGCACGGCCTGCGGCGCTGACCCGCGGCGTCAGTACACGCTCTGCCAGCGTCCGTAGAACTCGGCGTTGCCTTCGGCGTGCTCCGCCGGGCCAAGGCCTGAGTGCTTCCACCCCAGGAACGGTGCATCGGCGGCGGCGTCGGCCGTCGCGCGGTTGACCTTCAGCACCCCGGCCCGCACGTCGCGCAGGAAGCGGTCGGCCTCCGCCCCGTCGCCGGTGTAGACGCACGCCGCCAGCCCCTGGCGCACGCCGTTGCACAGCGACAGCGCATGCTGGAAGTCCTCCGCCGGCTGCACCACCAGCACGGGCCCGAACGTCTCTTCCTGGACCACCTCGTGATCGGGCCGGTCGCACACGATGATGTGCGGGGCCACCAGCCCGGGGAACGCACTATCGCCCCCCGCCGCATCCCCGGCTTCGATCACCGCAAGGCCGTCGCTCGCCGCTGCCGAAAGCAGCTCCCGCACCGCGTCTGCCTTTGCGACCGAGATCATCGGCCCCACGACCGTGCGTTCGTCGCGCGGATCACCAACCGCCAAGCCGCGCGAGCATTGCTCCAGCAACCCGACGAAACGATCCACCTGCGCGCGCGGCACAATCGCTCGGCGCGTGGCCGTGCACCGCTGACCGGCGAAGCCGAAGGCCGCTTCGGAGATCTGCGCTGCCGCCGCTCCCATGTCGGCGCTGACGCACACGACGGCGGCGTTGTTGCCCCCCAGTTCGGCCTGGATCGGCGCCAGCCGCGCCGCCGTTGCCTCGTGCAGCCGCACGCCTGCGGCGGACGAACCCGAGAACGACACGGCGTGAACGTCCGCGTGCGCCGCGACGGAGATCGCCGTGCCTGCCAGTCCGGGCACGATGCGCACCAACCCGTTCGGAACGCCCGCCGCGTGCAGCGCTGTTTCCAGCAGGCGAGCCACGCCCAAACCCGCGGGCGCAGGCTTCCACACCACGGCGTTGCCCATCGCCAGCGCCGGGGCGATCTTCCCGAGCGGGATCGCCAGAGGGTTGTTGTACGGCGTGACTACGCCGACCACGCCCACCGGCACCCGACGCACGCGCACGCCCGACGCGGTTGTCCGCTCGGGCGTGGAGGCGCTCAGCTCGGCCGCCAGACGGCACAGCGTCGCGCCCCGGGCGACCTCAGCCCCCGCCATCGCCGCCGGCTTGCCCACGTGTCGCACCAGCGCATCGCGCAACACCCCGGCCGATCGGTCGACCTCCGCCGCCAGCCGCCGCAGCACCGCCGCGCGGTCTTCGGGGGGACGGCCCGCCCACGCGCGCTGCGCTTCCGCTGCGGCTGCAACTGCGCCGTCAACGTCCCCCGGCGCAGCGTCTTCGACCGTCCAGAGCGCCTCGGCCGGGTTCCAGGGCGTTCCATGCTCCAGCCGCTGCTTCCGGTCCGACAGCGCCGCTTCGATCCCTCCAATGCCGCACGACGGCGCGGCCCGGTCTGCGAGGTACCGCAGCGTCGCCGCGGCGTGAAGCGGTTCCGGGGAGGCCACGCCATCTTCAGCGATCACGACGCGGACGCCCCGCGAAAGCGCTTCGCACGCCGCCGCCCGGACGCACGCGTGGGTGTACAGCCCCGCGACAACCAGCCGCCGCCCTTCCAGGGAGGCCAGCCACGGCGAGAACGCCGGGTCCTCGCACGCACCGTACCCGCGCTTGTGGAACACCGGCTCGCCCGGTCGCTCGATCAGAGCGGGCGGCGTCGCGTGACCGGGTGTGCCGCGTTCGCACTTCCAGACCCCGCGATCGGCCCAGTGGGGCAGGCGCACGCCGAGTGCGCGATCGAGGCTCGTCCGCACGTGGGCGACCGGCCATCGGTGCCGGCGCGCCAGGTCCAGCCATCGCGACAGCGCCGACTGCAGAACCCGGCGGTGCGGCGTCAGGCCCGGCGCGGCGAGATAGTCGTGCTGCACATCGACGAGCAGCAGCGCTGCGTTCACGCGCCGCCCGCCGCGAGCGTTTCGACCTTCCGGGCGATCAGGTCGCACATGCCCTGCGTTCCGACGACCGTGCCGCCCATCGGCAAGTCGGCGGTGCGCCAGCCGTCGGCGAATACGGCCGAGACCGCCCGCTCCACCAGGTCGGCCGCGTGCCGCTGCCCGAAGCTCTCGCGCAGCATCATCGCCATCGACTGGATCTGCGCGACCGGGTTGGCCCGGTCCGTGCCGGCCAGGTCATGCGCCGAACCATGCCCGGTCTGGTAGACGGCCGACCCGTTCGGGCGGAAATTCGCCGAGTAGCACAGCCCGCGAGAACCGAGCAGGACGCCCCCGAGGTCGGCCATGATGTCGCCGAAGAGATTCGGCGTGACCATGGTGTCGAACAGGTCCGGCCGTTCCAGCATGCGGTACGCCGCGTAGTCCACGTTGATGAACTCCGGCTCGATCCCCAGCGGTTCGCACACCTCCTCGGCGACGTCGCGCCAGAGCGCGGTGATGCTCGGCACCCCGCCGTCCTTCAGCACCACCGCGAGCCGGCGCGACCGCAGGCACGCCACCCGAGCCGCGGCCCCCACCAGCCGGCGCACCTGTGCCTCGCTGTAGCTGAAACTGTGCGACGCCTGCCGCCCCGTCGCCGCGTCGTAGGTCTCGGACCATTGCCCCTGGTACACGCCGCCGACGTTGTCACGCACCACCATGATGTCCACCGACGAGCGGGCCGCCGCCCCTCCCAGCGGGCTCGCGCCCGCCAACGGCGATTCGGACCGGATCGGCGCCAGCTTGCAGTACAGGTCGAACCGCCGACGCAGCTCGTATACGAACCGGCCACCGCCCGGTCCGCACATCACGGAACC
>JAEUIX010000061.1 GCA_016794945.1 Phycisphaerae bacterium | reverse complement strand
CGCCGCCCCGAGCCCGACCATGCGCATCGTCATGTACTCCAGCAAGCAGTACGAGGCGTGCTTCTTCGATGCCGCCAACGCGGCCGCGCGGCTCGAACTGGTCCGCACCGAAGCGCGTCTCCACGCTGACACCGTCGGGCTGGCTCGAGGTGCGCCGGCCGTGTCCATTTTCGTGGGCGACGACGCTTCCGCTCCCGTCCTGCGGGCGCTGCACGCTTCCGGCGTTCGCCTGCTCACCCTCCGCTCCGCCGGATTCAATCACGTCGACATCCCCGAAGCCGAGCGCCTCGGGCTTACCGTCGCACGCGTTCCTGCCTACTCGCCCTTCGCCGTCGCCGAGCACGCCGTGGGACTCATGCTCGCCCTCAACCGCAAGTTCCACCGTGCGTACGCCCGCGTTCGCGAGCAGAATTTCGCCCTCGACGGGCTCATGGGTTTCGACATGAACGGCAAGACCGTCGGCGTCATCGGCACCGGGAAGATCGGGCAGGCGGCCTGCTCGATTCTGCGCGGCTTCGGCTGCCGTCTGCTCGCCTGCGATCCCGTGCCCAACCCCGATTGCGTCGCCATGGGTGTTCGATACGTGTCCCCGTCCGAGCTCTACACGCTGAGCGACATCATCTCGCTCCACTGCCCGCTGAGCCCCGCCACTCGACACCTCATCAACGCCGAGGCACTCGCCGCCATGAAACCCGGCGTGATGCTGATCAACACCAGCCGCGGCGCGGTGGTCGACTCGCGGGCGCTCATCGCCGCGCTCAAGCGTGGGCATGTCGGCTCTGTCGGCCTGGACGTCTACGAGGAGGAAGGCGATCTGTTCTTCAAGGACCTCTCATCGGAAGTGATCCACGACGACGTCTTCGTCCGGCTGATGACCTTCCCCAACGTGCTCATCACCGCCCACCAGGGTTTCTTTACCAAAGAGGCCTGCACGCAGATCGCCCGAACCACCATCGAGAACGCCTCCGGCTTCCAGCGCGCCGGCCCCGCCGGTATCGCTCCGACCAACATCGTTTCCTCCCGCTTGCTGGCCCCCGCGAGCCGATGCACGCTCCCGGCCGCCGCGCCGCTCAGCTCAGCAGCACCAGCGTAACCGTTTCCCGCGCCAGGTACCGGTCGGTCTCCGGGCTCTGCCGCCGCTCCAGCACCTCGAACCCGTGCCGCGCCAGCACCCGCAGCGACGCCGCGTTCCCCGCCGACGCCGTCGCGTACAGCGGCCGCGTCGCGCTCTCGGCCAGCATCAGCCCCACGGCCCGCGTCGCGATGCCGCGGCCCCAGTGCTCCCGATCGATCCAGTAGCCGATGCTGTTCCGGCCGTCCTGCACGAACTGGTTCACCGACCCCGCCAGCGCCCCGTCGGCCCAGATCGTCCGCGCGATCACCGTCGGGTCACGGGCGATCTCCGTCCAGCGCGCCATGAACGCCTCCCGGGTGCGAGCCTTGGTCCCCGCCAGTTCGTTCGACTCCGGATCGCACCCCATGCGGTAGAGCGCCGGCCAGTCCTCGGGCTCCGTGGGCCTCAGCACAACCTGTCGCGCCGGCGGCAGCGGCATCGACCCAGCGTAGCAGCCGCCCGCCCACCTCCCCCGGTAGACTCGCCCCATGACCGTCAAGGAAGCCCTCGCCAGGCTCGAATCGATGGGCGACGCCGCCCGTCGCAAGCACAACACCAAGGCCGGCGCCCCCGACAACCAGTTCGGCGTCAAGCTCGGCGACATCCGCGCCCTGGCCGGGAAGATCAAGCCCCCGCCGCCCCCGCACGACCTGGCCCTGCAGCTCTGGGACACCGGCAACGTCGACGCCCAGTTGCTCGCCACGCTCCTGTTCAAGCCCGAATCGCTCACCGCCAGACAGGCCGACGCCCTCACGCGCTCCGCCACCTGCACCCAGGTCGCCGACTGGCTCAACACCTCCATCATTGCGCGCCACCCCGAGCGAGAATCGCTGCGCACCGCCTGGATGAAGGACAGGAACCCCTGGGCTGCCCGTGCCGGCTGGCACCTCACCGCCGCCCGCATCAGCAAGGGCGACGATGCCGACCTCGACCCGGCCGCCCTGCTCGACCGGATCGACAAGGAACTGGCCAAGGCCCGGCCCGAGGTCCAATGGACCATGAACAACACGCTCGGCGCCATCGGCATCCGCCACGCCGCGCACCGCGCCCGCGCCCTCGCCATCGGTCAGCGCATCGGCCTCTACCGCGACTGGCCCGTCTCCAAGGGCTGCGTCCCGCCCTACGTCCCAGTCTGGATCGAGGCGATGGTCAAGCGCAAGGGCTCGCCCACGCGCCCTGGCTCAACCGGGGAGCGAGTCCGACCATGAGAGCATTCGTTGCGAGCTGATCCGGCAGTGCAGGGGTTCGACGATGCCAATGCAGGCGGTCCTGATCCTGCGGCTGCGCGATCTTCTCGCAGCCCGCGATAAGGAGCCCCGTCTCACTCCACTCGGGGTGAGCCTGCGAGCCGCACGCAGAGCGCCAGCCACGGCGTTCGACAGGAATCCTTGCCCATCGCAAGACCAGGTCCGGAGGCCCGGAACATGCCCCGCATCGAGATCGGGTAGCGCGACAAGACGTCCCGGCGCTCCGTGAAATACCCGGGGCGCGGCCGCGTTGTACCGCCCATGATCCGAACTCGGCTGTGTTCCGTCGGCTTGCTGTGCGTGCTTCTCTCCGCCGGCGGGGCTGTCCGGGCTCAGGATCGTGGCCGCGTTGCGCCCGCGGGGCCGCATGCAGACCGCTCGGTGCTCGTCGGCTCGCCGACCGATCGGTCAGCCGTCATCAGCGTTCTCAGCCGCCTGCCGGCCGAGGCGATGATCGAGTTCGGCCCCGCTCCGGATCGGCTCCGCAGCGCCACCGCCGTTGAGCCGCTGCGAGCCGGAGTCGCGCGGCACATCTCCATCGACGGTCTTGCGCCGGACGCCGAAATCTTCTACCGCGTCAGCCTCCGCGATCACGCCGGCTCCGCGTGGCGCGCGCTCGAAACCGGCCGGCTCCACACGCGACGGGCTCCCGGCGCCGCCTTCGCCTTCACCGTGCAGGGCGACAGCCACCCCGAGCGGCTCGGACGCATGTTCGATCCCGACTTGTACGTTCGCGCGCTGACCAACGTCGCCGCCGATGCACCCGACTTCCATTTCCTGATGGGCGACGATTTCAGCATCGAGCGGATCATCGAGCGCGGGCCCCCGCAGGGCGACCGCACCCAGGACGCGGTCAACGACGTCTACGCGACCCAGCGCTCGTTCCTCGGGATCGTCGGCCGCTCCACGCCGCTCATGCTCGTCAACGGCAACCACGAACAGGCCGCCAGGTATCTGCTCGACGGCACGCCCAACAACTTCGCCGTGTTCGCCGGCAAGGCGCGGACGGCCTACTTCCCCCTGCCGGCTCCCGACGGCTTCTACTCCGGCAACAGCCGGCCCGTGGAGCACGTCGGCCTGTTCCGCGACTACTTCGCCTGGGAGTGGGGCGATGCGCTCTTCGTCGTGATCGACCCCTACTGGCACTCGCCGGTCGCGGTCGACAACGAAGCAGGGGCGCGCGGTCCCGCTCGTGATGGCGATGGCGCGCCCGCCGAGCGGCAGCGCCGCCGCGACCGCCAGGTTGGCCGCCCGCAGCCGGCCGGGGCCGGTCAGCCGCCCGACCCGCCAGAACCCCGCGACGGCGGGCGCGGCCAGCGCGACCTCTGGCAAATCACGCTCGGCGACGAGCAGTACACGTGGCTGCAGAGCACGCTGACCCGGAGCAACGCCAAGTTCAAGTTCGTTTTCTGCCACCACGTCTCGGGCACAGGCCGCGGCGGCGTCGAGGTCGCGCCGTACTACGAGTGGGGCGGGCAGGACCGCCGCGGGGGCGGTGGTGGTGGGGGAGGTGGCGGTCGCAGTCGCCAAGGGGCAGGCGATGACGCTCAGCCCGAGCAACCGCGGGTCATCCCGGCACGCGGCCTCGATCGCTTTTCCAGTTGCGACCCACCTGGGAGAAGCCCATCCACGCCCTCATGCGCGACACCGGCGTCACGATCTTCTTCCAGGGCCACGACCACCTCTACGCCCGACAAGAGCTCGACGGGGTCATCTACCAGTCCTGCCCCAACCCCGCCGATCCGACCTTCACCGCGTTCAACCGCGAGGCGTACCGCAGCGGCGACATCTTCTCCAACTCGGGGCACCTGCGGGTGACCGTGACCGGCGGAGCCGACGCGACCGCTAAGGTCGAGTACGTGCGTGCCGCCAGGCCCGGCGACGAAACCTCCCATGGGAAGAACGG
>JAEUIX010000120.1 GCA_016794945.1 Phycisphaerae bacterium | reverse complement strand
CAAGCACGTGCTGTGCATCTACGACGACCTGTCCAAGCAGGCCGTCGCCTACCGCCAGCTCTCGCTGGTGCTCCGCCGCCCGCCGGGCCGCGAGGCGTACCCCGGCGACGTGTTCTACCTCCACAGCCGCCTGCTGGAGCGCGCGACCAAGCTCAGCGCCGAGAACGGCGGCGGCTCGCTGACGGCGCTGCCGGTCATCGAGACGCAGGAAGGCGACGTGTCGGCGTACATCCCGACCAACGTCATCTCGATCACCGACGGGCAGATCTACCTCGAGCCGGAACTGTTCTTCTCCGGCGTGCGCCCGGCCATCAACGTCGGCATCAGCGTGTCGCGCGTCGGCGGCAACGCCCAGGTCAAGGCCATGAAGCAGATCGCCGGCTCGCTCCGGCTGGACCTGGCCGCGTACCGCGAGCTCGAGGCCTTCGCCCAGCTCGGCACCGAGCTCGACAAGGCCACGCAGCGCCAGCTCGACCGCGGCGCGCGCATGGTCGAGCTGCTCAAGCAGCCGCAGTTCGTCCCGTTCCACGTCATCGACCAGGTCATCTCCATCTTCGCCGGCAGCAGGGGCTTCATGGACGACCTGCCCGTCTCTTCGGTCCGCGAGTTCGAGAAGGGCCTGCTGGAGTACATGCGCGGCGTCGGCAAGCCGGTCCGCGATGAGCTCGAGCAGAAGAAGGACATCAAGGCCGTCGAGAAGAAGCTCGAAGAGGCCATCCGCGCCTTCAAGAGCATGTTCAAGCCGACGCAGGGCTGAGCGCCGCGGCCGAATCGATCCCATCCGCAACGCCCCCGGGCCCGTCCCGCGGGCGTTGTGCATGGCATGAGCACGCGGTCGGGGGAAATCGCCCAGATCAACACGCGAATCCAGGGGTAGGCCGACCGCACTCACGGCCGTACAGTTCCGGTCACCATTCCACTAGGGAGAAGATCATCATGCGCACCTTGACCGCCGCCGCGTTGTTCATCGCCGTTTCCCCCGCCATGGCGCAGCCCGAAGGCGCCCCCGCCGGCCGGCTGATCGCGGTGGACAGCAGTCGCGCGCTCTATGAAATCAACATGACCACCGGCGCCAAGACGGCGATCGGCACGGTCAGCAGCAACGCGGGCACGACCGGGGGTTTGGCCTACGACTGCTCGTCCGGGAGGATCTACCTGACATCCACGAGCACCGACTCGCTCTACACGCTGGACCTGGCCACCGGCACCGCCACGCTGGTCGGGGCGTACGACGTCTCGGTCCCCACGATCGTCATGCACGGCATCGAGTGGGACAGCAGCACCGGCACGCTCTACACCGCGTCGAGCCACAACACCGGGCTCTACTCGGTCAACACGACGACCGGCGCCGCGACGCTGATCGGCACCGCGGGCCTGACCTCGTTCCTCAACCTGGTTCACGACTCACGGAACAATGTGATGTACGCCACCAGCAGCGGCACCGACAGTTTCTATGTGATCGATCGAAGCACCGGCGCCGTGACGCTGGTCGGTCCGCTCTCGGGCCCGACCAACCCCAACGGCCTGGCGTACAACCGCGACAACGACACCATCTACATGGTGGATAACAACACCGACAACCTGTACACGATCAACCGGCAGACCGGCCAGGCGACGGTCGTCGGCAGCACGGGCACGGGCAACCTGCTCGGCCTGGTCTACATCCCGGCCACGCCGGGCTGCGGCGGTGCCGGCGGCTGCAACGCGGCCGACGTCGCCACCGAGGGAAGCACCCAGCCGTTCATCGACGGTCCGGACGGCTTCATCACGGGCACGGACTTCGACGTGTTCGTGCAGGCCTTCTTCCAGGAAGTCCGCCGCCCCAGCCCCGCCGGCCCCTACATCGCCGATCTGACCAACGGCGACGGCTCCGGTGGACCCGATGGCTTCATCACCGGCAGCGACTTCGACTACTTCATTGTGAAGTTCTTCGAGGGCTGCCCCGTCTGATGGGTCCTTGTCGGCACCTCACGCGTTCGCACGCAGGGCCCGGGTTTTCCCGGGCCCTGCCCTTTTTGGGGCACCGAGTTTCCGTCTTCGTGCGGCTGCTGATCGGATTGCTCACCGCCCCGCGCGCGGTAGCATCGCCGACGAGGAGTTCGCACCATGAGCATTCTGACAGTCCTTGCCGCGGCATTGATTCTCGCAGGCCCGGGAAGCGCGCTGGGCCAGACGTACTTCTTCGATGACTTCACGAATGGTCCCTCGCCGCTGTGGGAGAATCAGCGCGGCACGTGGGTAGTTGACGACGGGGTCTACTTCGCGACGGTCCCGGACAACCTGCCGCCCACGTACTCGTCGCTCCCGTACATCCTCGCCGACCTGGACCTGGAGCTTGACGTGATCGCCGTGAACGACGGCGGCGTGTGGCTTCACTCCGATGCGCAAGGAAACAACGGCGTGCTGCTGGTCACCGGCGGCATGTCGCACACGGGCACGGGCTTCTACTGGCACGAGGTCGTCAACGGTGGCTACGGGGGCATCCTGGCGCCTTCCGGCTCTCTCTTCTCGCAAGGCGCCACGCTGCACCTGCGCATCACGGTCCGCGGCGATGTGTACTCCGTCTACCTCAACGGTTCGTCGACGCCCGCGACCACGCTCACCACCAGCGGGCACCACATCGGCCGCATCGGGCTCTACGACTTCACGCACGGGCAGCAGGCCTTCGACAACGTCCGACTGAATCTGCCGTGCATGGCCGACGTTGCGACCGAGGGCAGCGCCCAGCCGTTCGTGGACGGCCCCGACGGGTTCGTCACCGGGACGGACTTCGACGTGTTCGTGCAGGCTTTCTTCCAGGAGGTCCGCCGGCCCGAGCCCACGGGCCCGTACATCGCCGACCTGACCAACGGCGACGGCTCCGGTGGGCCCGACGGCTTCATCACAGGCAGCGACTTCGATTTCTTCGTGCTGCGGTTCTTCGAGGGGTGCGCCGGCTGAAACGCCGTGAGATGCGGTCGGGGCTGGCTTTTGCGGTGTTTCGGTGTATTCTCGGCCCTGCGGCGTGCAGGGGATGCCGCGCCGTGGGAGATCCGCCGTGCTTCGACAATCCGTTGCGTCGTGTTTGTCCGCCGCCGCCGCCCTGCTCCTGCTCAGCGGGACCGCTTATGCCTGGCCTGACGAGTACGAGTTCGACACCTCGTCCGGACAGGTCACCAGGAACGGGTCGCTCGTGTTCACGTTCGAGGGCGTGCCGATCTGGACCGGTCTGGTATCAGGCGGCATCCGCTCGTGGACGATCGCCGGTGACATGATCCTGCCGGCAGGCGTCACCGTGAAGTTCAAGGGTGATCACCTCGCCAAGGTGCTCGTCGGCGGCGACCTCCGCGCGCTGGGCGCGGCGACGATCACCGCCGACGCCGAGAGTGACGAGGGCGGGCCCGGCGGCGGCGACGGGGGCGACGGGGGCAACGGCGGCAACGGAGGTTCGGGCGGCGCCGGCTTCGGCGCCGACAACCAGGGCAACCCCACGCCCGGGCAGGATGGGCAGTCCGCCAGCGGCGCTGCACCCGGCGCTCCGGGCCTGACGCCGCGACAGGGCGGACTTGCCGGCACCGGCAACATGCTCTTCGGCGAGGGCGGCGGCGCCGGCTTCTCCGCCGGCAATGGCAGCAACGGTGCCAGCGGACAATCCGGCTCGGTTGGTTCACCGGGCGGCGTCGGCGTCAACAACCTCGCAGCGCCGCCCCAGGGCGGACTTTCGGGCGGCCCCGGCACCGGCGGACCGGGCGGCAGCACGCCCGTCGGCGGCGGAGCGGGCGGGGCCGCGGGCGCACCCGGCGGGCCCGGATCCACCGGCAGCGCCGGCAACATCGGCTTCACCGGCGGTCGCGGCGGGAACGGCGTCGTTGCGTTCGGCTACTCGCCCGCCACCGTCCTCATCCCGGTCCTCAACGGCGGCAACGGCGGCTCCGGCGCCGGCGGCGGTGGCGGCGCGGGCGGCGGGGGCGGCGGCATGTCCGGCTCCAGCGGCGGCGGCGGTGGTGGGGGAGGCGGGTCTCCGTTGCCCGAATGCACGGGCACCGGCGGCGGTGGCGGAGGCGGCGGCGCGGGTGGTGGTGGCGGCCGCGGCGGCGACGGCGGATCCGGCGGTAAGGGATCCAAAGGGGGTGGCGGGGGTGGCGGTCTGCAGTTCATCGTGATGGGGCGAGTCGATGGAGCCATCGCCATGTCCGCA
>JAEUIX010000015.1 GCA_016794945.1 Phycisphaerae bacterium | reverse complement strand
TCGGCCGACTCGGCGTACTTGCCGTCGCCGTAGAGCATGCCGGCGACGGTCTTGAGCGACTCGGCGGCGACGACCTTGTCGGTCGAGTCGCACAGCCGCCGCAGCGTTGCCATGCCGCGCTCACGCTGCTCGGCCAGGCCGAGCTGGGACCTGGCGACGGCGAAGGACATCGCGTCGGTCATAGCCGTCGCCGGCACGGCGCGACCGATCATCGCCAGTGCGTCGGCGGTTCGGTCGGGGGCGCCGGCGCGCGGGCTGATGAACGCCCGGAGCCCGGCGCGGACGTAGTTGCTCGCCTCGACGATGTCGTCGGCCTTGATGAGCCGGAACGCGGCGGCGGCGTCGGCCTCGGCCTCGGAGGCCTTGCCCTGGGCGATGCCGACGCGGGCGCGGAGCATGAGCAGCGTCCACTGGGTCTCGATCTTGTGCTTGGGGTCGTCGAGGATGTCGCGGGCGCGGTCGGTGTCCGGCGGGTCGATGGACAGCAGGGACTCGACGAGCGCCTGGGTGATGGGCAGCGTGGGGTCGAGGGTGTAGGCCTTGGAGAAGCTCTCGACGGCGCGGACGAAGTCACGCCGGCCGGCGTAGATCTCGCCGCAGAGCGAGGGCCAGGCCGCTTCCTTGGGCTGGCGGCGGGCGCCCTCGTTGAAGAGCTTGAGCGCCTCTTCGGAGGCGTTGTTCATGACGAAGAGCTGGGCGATCTCCAGGCGCAGCGAGCCGTCGTCGGGGTTGAGCGCCAGCCCCTCGTTCATGACGGCCATGCCGCGATCGAACTGGCCCTGGCGCACCCAGTAGCGCATGAGCGCCCTGCGGGCGTAGAGCTGGGTGGGCTCGAGGCGGAGGGACTGCTCGAGGTCGGCCTGGGCGTCGCGAGCGCGGGCGGGGTCGTCGACGTTGAGCTGGCCGCGGAGGTAGTAGGCGACGGCCAGGTTGGGGTCGAGCGTCAGGGCGCGGTCGAGGGCCGAACGCGCGGCGGCCTCGTCGCGCGTGGCCATGGCCAGCTGGGCGCGCAGGAGCAGCAGCTGCTTGTCCTTGGCCTCGGCGTCGCCGGCGCTGTCGAGCAGGGCCTTGGCGTCGGCCGTGCGGCTGAGCCGCAGGTTGCACTCGACGAGGCGCTTGAGGATCATGCTGTCGGTGTCGACCGCGGCGGCGTCGCGGACGCGCTGGTAGATGGCCAGGGCCTTCTCGTACTGGCCGGTGTTGAAGTACATGTCGCCCAGTTCGCGGTCCAGGGGCAGGAGCTTGGGGTCCTGCGCGGCGCGCGCGCCCTCGAGCAGGCGGACGGCCAGGTCCATCTGTCCGGCCTCGGCCAGCGCGCGTGCGAAGGCGACGTGCTCGGTCCCCTGGCGCTTGTCGGCGGGGATGTCGGCGATGGCCCGCTCGGCGGCGCGGATGGCTCCGTCGGCGTCGCCGCCGACGGCGGTGACGACGGACTTCATGACCGTGAGCACCAGCTCGGGCGGGCCGGTCTCTTCCAGGTGCTTGATGACGCCCTCGGCGAGCTTGTAGTCGCGCCGGCGGACGAGCATGCGGCAGAAGTCCAGGGCGTTGGCGCGGTCGTTGGGGTTGATCTGGAACATGCGGGCCCGGCGCTCGACGGCCTTGATCTGGTCGCCGTAGTCGAACTCGAGCTGGCACCACAGGTTGAACAGCGCGGGGTCGTCGCTGCCGAGCATCACGCCGTCGCGCGCCACGGCCAGCGCCTCGCGGGCGCGACCGGCGGTCATCTTGGCGCGGGTCAGCGACACGAGCGTCGCGGTGTCATCGGGCTTGATCTGCCGGGCGCGCTCCAGCGCCGAGACGCCCTCGGCCGTCAGCCCCGACATCAGGCGGAGCTCGCCGAGCATGCGCCACGCGGTGGCGTTCAGCGGGTCGCGGTCCGTCGCCTGCTGCGCCGCCCGCGCCGCGTCGGCCG
Source organism: Phycisphaerae bacterium (assembly GCA_016794945.1). The sequence continues at coordinate 3,040 of JAEUIX010000015.1, read as the reverse complement.
TCCGGCCCTCGGCCATATCCAGCTGCGCGCGGAAGATCGCGCCGCCGACCTTGTCGGCGTTGGCCGCGGCGGCCTTGTCGGCCAGCGCGCGGGCCCTGTCGAACTGCTTGGCGGCGATCGCCGAGTCGAACTCGAAGCTGAGCACCACCGGGTCGTCGGGGCGGATGGCCTTGGCCTTGTTGAGCTCGGCCTCGAACTCCGCGGTCTTGCCCAGGCGACGGAAGACCATCGCCCGCTGCACCGCCTTGGCGAAGTCGTCCAGGTTGGACTTGCTGATCGCATCGAGCTGGCGTTCGCCCGGGGCCGAGGGGTTGACGATGGCGTCGCGCAGCTCCGCCAGGCTGGTGGCCTCGGGCCACTTGGCCACCGCCTTCTCCAGCACCTTGAGGGACTTGTCGCGCTCGCCGAGCTGCGCCAGTCCCTGGGCCAGCGCCAGCGCGTCCTGCGCCCGCTGGGGCTCTTCCTTGTCGGCCACGTCGAGCAACTCGCGCAGCGCGCCGGGGAAGTCCGGCTCGGACTGGTTCATCAGGCGCTGGGCGCGGGCCAGGGCGCGGATGATCGGGTTGGCCGCCTGCTCGCCCGCCTCGAGCGAACGGGCGGCCATGTATTGCTCCACCAGCGCGGGGTTGGTCGGGTCCAGGCGCAGGGCCGATTCGAGCGCCCGGGCCGCGGCGGCGTAGTTGCGCATCTGCCCCTCGATGTTGGCCAGCGCGGTGTAGACGTTCACATTGCCGGCGCGCAGCTCGATGATGCGCTCGAGCTGCGAACGGGCGGCGCCGAGCTGGTTCTGCCGCAAGAGCACCTGCGCCAGCAGCAGCATCGCCTGCGTGTCGTTGGGAGCGCCCTGCATGTAGCGCGACAGCAGCTGGCGGCTCGTCACCAGGTCGTTCTCGGTGTAGGCCAGCTTGGCGTTGGCGAACGTCACCTGCGGGTCGGCCTCGCCGAGCCGGGCCTTGAGCGCGGCGGCGCGCTCCTTGGCCTGGGTCAGGGCCGCGGCACGCTCCTCGGGCGTCTTGGCGACGTCCCACGCGCCCAGGGCGCAGTCGAACTGTCGCTGGGCCGCGGCGTCGCGGAGCTTGAACAAGCGGATGCCCATCCAGCTCACCGGCATGTCGGGCAGGGCCACGATGGCGGCGTAGCGCTTGTTGGCCTCCTCGAACCGCTGGGACATCCACATGAGCTCGGCGGCCTGGAACCGGGCCATGACGTCGTCGGGGCGGCCCTCGATCATGCGCTGCATGAGCTTGTCGCACTCGTCGACCGCGTTCTGGAGCTGGGTGCCCATCGCCAGGGCGACGGTGGCCGGGACGATGGTCTCGTCGACGACGGTCGGGTCGGCGCCGGCCAGCGCGTCGAGCATGCGCCGGGCCTTGGCGCTCTGCGAGGCGGCCATCTGGGGCGCGGGGGTGCGGCCGGCGTCTTCGATGTAGGCGTCGGCGATCTCCAGGCGGGTCAGCACGAGCAGGGCCTGCACGGCCGGCGGGTTGGCGGCGACGAAGTCCGCGAGCATTTTCCGAGCCTCGGCGCTCAGACGGGCCGCCTCGGTGGCGTCGTTGGCGGCCCGGGCTGCGTTGATCTGCGTGGCGTACCACTCGCCGAGCGTCGCGACGGCCAGCTCGTCCTTGGGGTTGTACGCGATGGCGGCCTCGAGATCCTGGCGGACCATCTGCGGCGTCAGTTCCTTGGGCAGGGCGTTGACGGTCAGCAGCATGCAGCGGGCCACCCCGCGGTAGCGCAGCACGAACGACCGGTTCTTGTCCGACTCCGGGAAGTACGAGAGGACCCGATCGAGATCGGTCAGGAAGCCCTGGGCGCCCGCGGGCGTGCCGGCGCTGCGCAGCTCGCGGAGGTTCATGTCGAGCAGGAGCCGGTGGGACTCCGGGTCGTTGCGGCCCAGCTCGCCGAGCTTGCGCAGCGCGCCGAGGTAGGTGCGGTAGCGCTCCTGGTAGAGGTCGTAGGCCGAGGGCTTGGTCTTGGTGATCGCGTCGATCCACTTCTTGAGGTACGCGGCGCTGGTCTGCTCCTTGTTCACGGCGTTGCCGTAGGAGCGCATCGCCTGCTCCCAGTTGCCCTCGGCGGCGAACTTGTCGCCCTTGGCGATCAGTTCCTCCGGGCTGGAGCGGATGGCCCGGTAGCCCAGGAATCCGACCACCCCGGCCAGGATCAGGAGCACGGCCGCCAGGCCGCCGACGAACTTGACGTTCACTTTCGAAGCCATACGGGTACCTCTCGCGGCGCTCGCCGCGCTTTCATACCGAACCGTCGCGACGCGCAGTTTGTGCGCGTCGGTGAAACCGCGTTCAGCGGCGGGGATCTTTGCCCCGTCGCGGGTTATCGTCCGGATACTCCCCCCGCTCGACCGCGACCCAGTCGGGAGCGCAGCGCATGATCTCCGGGAGCAGGTCGCTGAGCAGGCTGCCCGCGGCGTCGGCCAGCTCCTGCGGGCTCTGGGCGCCGGCGCTCTGGATCTGGACCTTGAGGTAGTACGAGTAGTCGTCGCGCAGGTCGAACGCCAGCAGGCGGACCTGCTCGGCGTTCTCGGCGATGCCGCCGTTGGCGATGAAGAAGTACCCGATGTAGACGCTGCCGGAGGCTTTGGGCCCGGCGAACTCGGTCACGCGCATGCGCAGCTCGTCCACCCCGCGGGGCATGCGGACGCGCTGCCCGCGGAACTCGCTGAAGCGGTCGTCGTGGCGCGCCGTCAGCACCTGGCCGGCGCGGCCCGCGTCGGGCTCGGGCACCAGCAGCAGCCGGTCGCGGTCGAGCGCCACCCGGACGCTCTGCGACCCGGTGGCGATCGTGAAGCCGGCGCCGGTCATGCACCGCTCCGACACGTGCGGCACCGTGTCGATCTGGCCGGTGTAGTACGCCATGTGCAGCTCGAGCCGGCGCGGCGGCCTGCCCGCCGGCGGGTTCTTCTCGATGTAGGAGCGGGTGACGTAGTTGCTGGTGCCCAGCTCGTCGACCATCTCCTGCTTCATGACGGTGTCGGCCCCGAGGCGGATCCAGTGGGCGGTCTCGGTGGGCACGGCCTGCAGGG
>JAEUIX010000005.1 GCA_016794945.1 Phycisphaerae bacterium | reverse complement strand
CGGCGGCCGGCCTGGGCGCGGGCCCGGGACGGATGCCGGCGGCGCCGGCCGGAGCCCCCGCAAAAAAACGCTGACGGCGGCGGGCGCGCCGGGGCCCGCGACGCCCCGGACCGACGCCCGACCGCCGAGCCGCGAGGAAGCCGATCCCGGGCCCGCGGTCGAGCCGGCGCCGAAACCGTCGGGCGCGCCCGTGGCGGCGGGCGATGCGGCTGCGCTCTGGGCGGCGGTCGAGGCGCGGGGGCGCGAGCGCGGTTCGCTGCGGCCGCTGCTGGAGCAGATGAAGATCGAATCGTGGATCGATGACCGGGTGATCGTGCTGGTGGGCCCGCGCGTGCTCGGGCTCGCGCAGCGATCCGCCGAGGCGCTGACGGAGTTGTTCTCGGGCGCGGCGGGCCGCCCCGTGACGCTGGACCTGCGACCGGGCGTCGACGCTCCGCCGCCGGCCGAGTCACCGGCCGCGCAGCGGTCCGCCGGGGCGGCGAACTCCGCGGCGGCGGCGGACGCCGCTGCCGCGCGGGAGCACCCGGTGGTCAAGAAGGCGGTGGAACTGTTCGGCGCGAAGATCGTGCGGGTTTCGCCGCGGCGCGCAGCGGAGAAGAACGACCGTCCCGCGACCTGACCGTGCGGGCGACTGGAGAAGGGCATGTTCGACTCGTTCAAGGCGATGGGGCAGGTGGCCAGCCTCCTGAAGAACAAGGAAGCGATCAAGGAAGGCATGGCGCGGGTCGCGGAGCGGCTGGAGCAGCGGCGGATCACCGCCGAGGCGCCGGGCGGAGTCGTGCGCGTGGTCATGGACGGGAAAACGCGCGTGCAGGAGGTGCGGGTGGACTCCGCGCTGCTGGGGGCCGCCGCGGCCGACGAGCAGGAGCGGCAGCGGCTCGAGCGGCTGCTGGCCGGGGCGTTCAACGCGGCCATGAAACGGACGCAGGAAGCGGTGAGCGAGGAAGTCAATGCCGAGGCCAGGGCGCTGGGGCTTCCAGAGATGCCTGGGATCGGTGCGCTGCTGGGTGGGGCGTGAGGGCCGAGCGGCTTGGCGCGCCGCCGCGGCTGTCGTTCGAGCCGGCGATTTCGGGTGAGCCGGAGTGCACCGATGCGGAGCGGAGTGCCTGGGGCGAGCTGTGCGCCGCCAATCCGAGGCTGCACGACGGGCCCATCCTGAGCGTGCGGGGGTTCGATGCGCCGAGCGGTCGGGGTGCGTGCGTGTCCGAGCGGTACCGGCGGCTTGCGGTGCAGGCGCACGCGGCGGTGGGGGATCTGGGCGTGCGCCTGCTGGGGGTCAAAGGGTTGATCGAAGGGCGCGACGGCGACGACGCGCTGCGGGTGCTGCTGGCGCGCCGGTCGGCACAGACGCTCATGTACCCCGGTCAGTGGGAGATCGCGCCGGCCGGGGGCGTGCCGCGGCCTCGGCTGGGCGTGACAGAGATCGATGGCGGGCACCTGGGCGCAGCGCTGTCGGCCGAGGCACGCGAGGAGTTGGGAGTCGAGATCGATGGGGGCGCGCCGGACTGGTGCGCCGTGGTCTTCGACGAGCGGGCGCGGAGCGTCGATCTGATCGGGCGCGTGGCGTGGCCGGGCGGGGCGGTGGACGGTGGGGTTGGGATGTGCCGCGCCGGCGGGGGGTGGGAGTACGTCGACGCGTGGTGGGCGAGGCCCGAGGAGGCGATGCGGTTCGGCGCGGAGCGGCCCGAGACGGTCAGCGCGCCGACGCTGGCGGTGTTGGCGCTGCTGTACGGGCGGGCGTGAATCAGTCGGCGTCGGAGTCGGTCTCGTCGGTGGGCTGGCCCGCCGTCGCGGGCGCGCCGGGCCGGGTCCATCCGCTGTCGGGGTCCTTGGCCAGGGTCTGGGCCGATTGTCGGATGCAGCGGCGGCAGATGAACGCACCGTCAAACAGCGGGCTTTGCCAGTGAGGTTCGTCGCGCCGTTCGAGGCACATGGTGCACGCGCCGTGCTCCGGCGGGCGGTGGCCGGGGCGCTTCTCGTTGACGATCTCGAGGTGCGCCGCGGTGAGGCAGTCCGCGCACACCAGCGAGCCGCGGTGGCCCTCGACCATGGGGCGGTCTTCCCGCCACGGGCGGCGGCAGAAGTCGCACTTGAAGAAGTCGGTGCCCTGGGCGGTTGGATCGTGCACGGGTGCTACTTGAAGCTGGAGCTTGCGGCGACCGGTTCGGCGGGGTTCGTGGGCGCATCGTGGCGGACAAGCTGGCGTTCGGCGATGAGGCGGTAGGCGGCGCAGCGCTCGAAGAGCTCGGCGTGGGTGCCGACGTCGGCGATGCGGCCGGCGTCCATGACCACGATGCGGTCGGCGTGCACGACGGTGGAAAGGCGGTGGGCGACGATGAGGCAGGTGCGGCCGCGGGAGAACTCGTCGAGCGCTTCGGCGATGCGGGCCTCGCTGTCGGCGTCGATCATGCTGGTGGCCTCGTCGAGGATGAGGATGGCCGGGTCGCGGAGGATGGCTCGGGCGATGGCGATGCGCTGTCGCTGGCCGCCGCTGAGGCCGCTGCCGCGCTCGCCGATCTGGTCGTCGTACTGCCTTGGTCGCGCCATGATGAAGTCGTGGGCTCGGGCGCGTCTGGCGGCGTCGGCGATGGCCTCGTCGGTCGCGTCGTCGCGCCCGAAGGCGATGTTGGCGCGGATGGTGCCGCGGAACAGCACGGTTTCCTGCGTGACGACGCCGATCTGCTGGCGGAGCGAGCCGACGTGGACGCCGCGGATGTCGGCGCCGTCGACGAGCACGCGCCCGGTGGGCGAGCCGTCAGCTGGGGTGTCGGGGTCGAACAGCCGGGGCAGCAGCGAGAGCAGGGAGGTCTTGCCCGAGCCGTTGGCGCCGACGAAGGCAACGGTCTCGCCGTGCCGGATGGTGAGCGACACGTTTCGGACGGCCGGAGTTTCCTGGTTGGGGTAGGTGAGCGAGACGTTGTCGAAGACGATGTCGCGCTGGTGGCGGGCCAGGCGGGGCAGGGCGGGGTCGAAGCCGGGCTCGCGCTCGGTCGCGAGCAGTTCGCACAGGCGGTTGGCGGCGCCGGTGGACTGCTGGATGTCGTTGAGCAGGCCGGTCATGGGCTTGAGCGATGCGCCGGCGAATCCCAGGGCGGTCATGGTGATGACGAACCGCTGGAAGTCGAGGTTGCCGTCGATGATGGCCTTGGCGGCGATCATGCTGAGGGTGCCGACGGTGAAGATGGCCAGCACCTCGACGACGGGGCTGGCCAGGGAGCGGGCGGTGCGGACGCGCATCTCGTTGCGCAGGGCCTGGGTGCTGGCGTGCTCGAAGCGGTGCTGCTCGCGGGTTTCGGCGGTGCTGGACTTGACGACGCGCAGGTTGTCGACGGCCTCGGCGGTGGTCTGGTAGAGGCCGCCCTGCGATTCGAGCCCGCGCTTGGCCGCGCGCCGGATGCGCTGGCCCGACTTGCGGATGACCAGCGCCAGCACCGGGGCGATGAGCATGGCGGCGCCGGCGAGACGCCAGTCGGTGAAGAACGCGACGACGACGGCGGCGACGGCCTTGGTGAGCTGGGCGAGGCTCTTGGAGACCAGGGCGGACAGGCCGCCGGCCAGCCCGTTGGTGTCGTAGACGATCTGACTGACGAACTGCGACGGCGAGGCCATGACGGTGCGCAGCGGCAGGTGGACGACATGCTCGAAGCAGCGTTTGCGCAGGTCGGCGATGGTGCGGCTGACGACCGTGAGCGAGAGGTACGAGTGCATGAAGTTGGCGAAGCCGCCGACGATTGTCAGCACGCCCAGGGCCATGATGATCCAGACCACGGCGTTGAACGGGCCGGTCGGCAGGGCGTCGATCCAGGACTGGGGGATGTGCCCGCCGATGCGGTCGTTGAGCTTGGTGACCAGCTCCGGCAGATCGTGCCCGGGGATGCGCTGGCCGTGCTCGTCTACGCGGGGGATGATGTTGGACAGGATCGGCGCCAGCCCGGCGAGGCCGACGCCGAAGCCGAAAGCCGACAGCACCGCGAAGCAGACGCTCGCGATGAGCAACCCCCGGTGCGCGAGCATCATGCGGGCCAGACGCCAGAAATCGGCCATGGAGAGAGGGTAGGAGAGCCGGGCCGATCGGGGGCCGGTCAGCGAGCGGTCGCGCCCGGCCCCGTGCCGGACGCCAGCATCGACAAAAGGTCCCGCCACTCGGCGTAGCGGTAGGGCAGGCCGTGCCGGTCGTGCAGCGACCGCACCAGCGCGATGGCCCGCTCGGACAGGTCCTGCTGCCAGCGCTCGGCCGAGCGGTCGCAGAAGTACACGCGGCAGCCGATGGGCCGGACGGCGTGCAGGCCGCAGAGGTTGTCGCGCTGGAAGGGGCAGCCGCCGACGGCGCGGGCCGCGACGATCGAACCTTCGGTGAGCGCCGATTCAGGCCCGGCCCGAGCGACGGTGTACGCGGCCTCCAGCCCCGTGGTGTAGAGGCGGTGGCCGGCGCGCTCGAAGTTGCAGCAGCGCCCGCTGGCCCAGCACGCCGGGCCGCGGGCCGACACGGCGTCGGCGATCATCGCGTAGATGGCCTCGAGCTCCTCGGCGACGGCGGGGTCGCTCGCGGCGGCGAGCCAGCGCGCGGCGGGTGCGCGCTCGTCGGGGTGCGTGGGGTCGGGTTGGTTTGTTCCCGGGGGCACGGGCGTGCTCAGATGGCGATTGTGTCGCGCAGCACGCGGATCTGCTGCACGGGCACCAGGGCGCCGCGGTCCAGGCCGGGGCAGGTCTTCTTGGCGCGGGTCCAGGCGGCGCGGCTTTCGAGCAGGCTGGGCCAGAAGGGCCACGTGCGGCACTGCGCCGGCCGGTGCTCGTAGACGGAGCACACGGCTTTTCCGGCGATCTTCTGCCGATCGAGGAACACGCAATCGAAGCCGGCGGGCGTGCGTCGCTCGTTGAGCGAGCGTCCCTCGTCCATCACGTTGGTGTAGTCGCGCTTGAAGGCTTCGACGCCGATACCCAGGCGCGCGGCCAGGGCGGCGCACTCCTGCTCGGTTACCAGCACGTAGCCGGGCGGGCCCGAGCAGCAGTTGCCGCACATGGTGCACCCGAAGCGCAGGCCCGCGCCGCGCTCGGGGCCGTCGGGCCGGGCGAACCACTCGGCGTCGTGCTCGCCGTGCTGCCGAGCGGGCTCCGTCATCGGCAGGCGTCCTGTGTCGCGGCGGCCGCCGACGCGGCCCGCGTCAGCACTTCGGCGGCCAGCGCGGCGGTGCGTGCGCGGCTCGCGTCGTCGGCGATGGTGGGGAGGTTGATGGCGACGTTGCGCTCGGCGGCGGCGGCGGCCGCGTGGGCCAGGATGGCGGCGATGGCCAGGTCGCTGCGCAGGTGGCGGTTGGTGATGGGGGCCAGGTCGCGGCAGAGGGCGGACAGATCGGCGGCGGCTGCGAGCATGGCCAGGGGGGCGGCGGTGCAGGCGTCGACGGCGGCGGGGAGTTCGGCTGCGCGGCGCGGGTCGGCGGCGGGCAGGCGGGAGAGTTCGCTGAACAGGGCGTAGGCCTGCGCGTCTTCGTCGGCCAGCGTGGTGAACAGCGAGCGGGCGCGGGCCAGCGCAGCGCGGGCCGCCTCCAGGGTCGGCGCGTGGTTGGCCAGGTCCTTCTTGCCGAGCGAATAGGCGACGACCATCTCGGCCAGCGACGCGGCGACAGCCCCCACGGCGCCGGCCGCGGCCCCGCCGCCGGGCGTGGGCGAGCGTGCGGCCAGTGCGGCGAGGAAGTCGGCGAAGCGCTGTTCGGCGATCGGCGTGTTCACGGCTGGAGGTTATCGGGGCGGTGGGGGGGTGGCGGGTGGTGAGGTGGACGATGGTTCACGGTGGACGGCGATCTCGGATTCCTCGCCGACGTCCAGGGGGGCGGCGAGCTCGGCGGGGCCGGTCTCCGGCCTGCGTCTGGCGGTGAGCATGACGATCGCCCCGACCACGCCCACCAGGCCGCTGGCCCACTGAGCGGCGTTCAGCCGGTCCCAGCCGATGAGCGAGCTGGTGGTGGCCGTGAGCACGGGCTGGAGCTGGATGATTCCGACCGAGACGGCGACGCCCAGGCGCGTGAGCGCGGCGTAGTAGAGCACGTGGCTGATGGCGATGCCGATGAACGCCGAGGCCACGAGCATGAACCACTGCCAGAGGTCGAAGGACAGCGGTAGCGCGGCGTCGACCTTGCCGAACGCCGCGGGCTGCAGCGCCTGCATGGCGAACATCACGGCGAGCACGCCACCGGCGGTGTACTGGCAGATGACGCCGAAGGCGGTGACGGGGTGGTATTGCGACACGTAGTAGCGCACGGCCAGGCCGTAGCCGGCGAAGAGCGCGCCGCTGGCGAGCGCGACAGCGATGCCGACGGCGGTGGCGCCGCGCGGGGCCTGCCCGCTGAACACCACCAGGCCGACCGACCCGAGCACCACGCCGGCGACGCCGATCCAGTATCGGGGGGAGCGCAGCGTGCCGCGCTCGGCGGGGAAGAGCAGCCAGGCGCCGATGGTGACGAAGACGATCTGCACGCGGAAGATGAAGGTGCCGAAGCCGGGGTCGAGGATGTAGAACACCCAGGCGAAGAAGGTCTGGCCAACGGCGTTGAAGAGGAATGGCACGATGGCGGCGGCCAGGAGGGAGGCGGGAAGGCGGCCGCGGCGCCAGGTGACATAGAGGAACGGCAGCCAGAAGGCGGCGGAGATGCCGTAGCGCCAGCCGTTGGAGCTGAAGGCGTCGAGGCCCCATTCTCGGAAGACGCGCAGGAACAGGGGCACGGCGGCCCAGGACAGGAGCGTGGCGACGATGAGGGTGATGCCCGCGGCGCGGGAGGGGTGGCCCTGCTGGAGGGAGGCGGACATCGGGGCGAAGGCTAGCCGCCGGCCTAGGCTGACGGCGGGCACCGGTAGCTCAGTTGGATAGAGCGGCGGTCTTCGAAACCGCAGGTCAGAGGTTCGAGTCCTCTCCGGTGTATTGAGCGGGGGGAAAGAACGAGCCGGCCCACGGGCGGCCGGCTCGGGAAGGTGCGGTGGTTGGCGGCGAAGGTGCTCAGCAGCCGGTGAAGAACAGCAGGATGAAGCGGTCGAAGTCGGCCCCGGTGAGGAAGCCGTCGGGCGGGCCGGTGCCGGAGTCGTCTGTCAGATCGGCGATGAGCACGCCGGCGTTGTTGCGGAGTTCGGAGAAGAACGCCTGAATGAAGACGTCGAAGTCCTCTCCGGTGAGGAAGCCGTCGGGGCCGCTGAGGGGGTCGGCGCTGCCGCTGGTGGCGATGTCGGCGGCCGAGCAGGCCAGCGACGGGAGCACGGTGAATCGCATCCAGTGGACCTGGAAGGGGATGGACGACACCAGCGGCGTGTTGCGCAGTTCGTTGGCCGTGCCGGTCGTGAAGTTGAGGTTGCCGGCGAACGACTGACTAGAGGACTGCGCCACCTTGGGGAAGTCGAGCACGCCGCCGTTCCGGAAGTTGTCGTCCGGCGGGGACTCCTGGTTGTTGGCGAAGTTGAACCTGGCCCAGGCGATGTAGTAGGTGCCGGGGGCGAAGGTGCGCTGCAGGCGCGAGAGCGTGTTGATCTTGTCATCGTTGCCGTAGCCGACAATGGGGGAGAGACTGCCGTCGTACACCCAGCACTCGCTGTCGACGCTGCCGACGCTGGTGAACTGGATCGTCGGGCCGCGGAACGGGCCGCCGGGAATGTCGGTCGGGGTGATGGGCACGGAGCTGAGCGTGAGGGAGTAGGGGGCGGTGGTTCCCGCCGTGCCGGAGACGCTCACGTAGACGGCGGGCGCCGGGTCGCCCGGCAGGGAGTACCAGCGGAGCGTGCGGCTGGACCCCGACGAGATGGCGGTCTGAAGGGGGATGTCGCTGCTGGTGGTGATCACCCCGGCGGACTGCAAATCGCCCCGGAGCGAGAGGGTGTGCCCTCCGATGGTGGTCGTCAGCGTGAGGGTGTGTTCCCAGATTCCCAGGACCTGGGGGGTGGTGATGAGGTAGTAGTCCACATCGCCGCCGGTAGCCGTGCCGGTGATGGTGGCGCTGTCGTTGAGCGTGAGCGTTGCCGGGGTTGCGGTGGGCTTGGAATTGTTGGGCTCGGACTCGTCGATGTTGACGGTGCGGGACTGGCCGCGGACCGTGAACGGGAAGTCGCGTGCCGGGGCGGCGGTTGGGGCGTACGTCGAGCCGCTGTTGGCCGACTGCTGGCCGTTGGCGCCGGACTTGCCACCGAGCCGGTGGTAGATCACCGGCGGAGAGAAGGCGCTTCCGACCGAGTGCGTGGTGGCGTAGTCGATCCAGTAGTCGCCCGCGGGAAGCACGATACCGTCCAGATCGACGACGAGGTACATGATGGCGCGGGCGGTCGAGGTCAGCGCTGTGCCTGCGGGAATCCGGTAGGTGCCGGCGAAACCGGAGGTCACCAGGCGGTTGGTGGTCGTGTCGCCGAAGACGATGTTGGAGCCGACGGCGCCGGGAGGGCCGTCCCAGATCCGCAGGGTCAGGCCGGTGAAGGGCGACACGGGCGGGTCGCCAGCGGGAGTGCTGAACCCGTAGGCCAGGATGGTGATCGAGTCGACGATCCACTCCGTGTTGGCGGGAACGACGAAGTCGTCGGCGATGCGGAACGTACCGGAGTTGTTCGTTCCCACGCCGCCGCCGGGTGCATCGTCTTCCCGATTGACGTCCGATCCGTTGCCGCCGACGCCCTGCTGGGTGACGATGGGTCCGTTGTCGAACAGGACATCGGGCGTGTCGAGCCGGAGCAGCGCCTGGCCTATGGACACGCCGACTCCGTTGCGCAGGTCGGCCGTGAAGTAGAAGCGACCGTCGTCGGTGAGGAAGCAGTCGTCGTTGTTATAGGTCGAGATGAAGGCGCTGTCGGCGGTGCCGTTGCCGTCGAGGTCGACCCCGTCGCCCTCGCGTGAGATCACGATTCGTCCGTCGAGCGTGAGCACCGCGTTGGCCTGGGTGTCCGGCGAGTTGGTGGTGCCGCCGATCACGTAGTGCCCGAGCCGGTCGGGGGCGATGGTGAAGAAGGTGGGCGAGAATGCGGAGTCGTCGAACAGCTCGGTGGACTCCGGCGTGATGGGCGCGCCGCTGTTTGCGACGACGGTGTTGGACGCCAGCGAGACTCCGCGCGAGACCCAGTCCCGGCCGTCGGCGTTGCTGCCGCGGAAGAGCCAGGAGCCCCCGCCGACGGCCATGCGCTCGAACCCGAAGGAGGCGACGGGCGAAGCGAAGGATGAGCCGGGCAGGACGGAGCCTTCCTGACCTCGAATCGTGCCGTTGACCATCACGAAGGCGTCGGTCGTCGTCGGGCCGTTGAGGTCGCCGGCAACGATGATGTTCCCGGACTGCGGATCGGACGAGAAGCGATTGGCGGTGAAGTTGTCGATCGATTGGGCGGGCGGCGTCAACTGGAGGCTGGGCAGGACGGAATCGGTCTGGAAGAGCACCAGGCCGGAAGCGGGGTCGGTGGCCTGGTAGATCACCTGTTGCGTCGTGGCGCCGGTCAGCGTGGCGGAGCGGAAGCGAACCTGGCCGGTGGTCGTGAGGTGAACCGTGTCGGCCAGACTGCCGTAGCCGATGCCCGGTCCCTGGCCGATCGCCTGAGTTCCCTCGCGGGCCACCAGACCGAACGCCGCGCCGTCCCAGCGGGCAACGATCTCGTCGGTCGTTGTCGTTGCCGAAGTGTCGCCGGAGAATGCCCATTGGCCGGTGTTGTTGATGGCGCAGTATTCGTCGAGGATGCCGTAGTTCACCGCGCCGTCGAAGAACGTGGGCGTGCCCTCGCGGACGCCGATGGCCAGCCGGGGCTTGGGGAGCAGCGCGCCGAGCAGGATGATGCCGTCGCCGCTCGTGGCGGCATCGGTATTGGCACCGAAGATGATCCGTGCGCCGTCCGGGCTGGGGAACGGGCGGGAGAAGCTCTCGAACCGTTCGCCCGCTGCGCCGCCCGGCACCAGGGAACTCCCCAGAGCGGCGAAATCGGAGAACACGGCGACGGGCGGGCGTACGGGCGCCGGAGCGACCACGCCGTCGGCCGTCGCGGAGACAGAGCCCGAGGCGTTGGCCGTCAACGCCGTGTCGTTCCAGCCGAACGCCACGGTGTCGCTGCCGGGTGCGCCCAGGGTGTAGAACACCGCGCCCGTGGCGGCGGGCAGGTTCAGCCGGAGGGCGGCGGTTCCCTCGCCGCCGGCGTGGCGCACATCGATGTACCCCAGCAGCGTGGTGCCGAACGGGTCGTTGGCGCCGGCCGAGGCCCGGAAGTGTGCGGTGTCGGCGGCCGTGGCGGCGGGGATGTTGCTGGCCCCGGGCGGAACGCCGACGCCGAGCATCTCCACACCGGTGAGGATCTTGCCGGTGACGTCGAGCGAACCCTGGTTGACGGACGACCAGCGCGGCGTGGCATTGCCCGGCAGCACGTGGTTGTAGATGCTCCAGCCGGTGATCACGGCCGGACCGTCGACCTGGGCGCCGATGCGGATCGTGGCCGCCTTCTGATTGGCCTGCCCGTACGCGATGTAGATGTAGAAGCGGCTCGTGCCCTGCACGATCTGGTTGGTGTACGAGAGCGGGGTGGCCGGTCGCGAGGCCGACTCGGAGGCGCCGACGGTGTCCAGGAAGAACCGCGACGTCTGCTGTGCCACTGCGACCGTGGCGAAGAACAGGGTCGCTGCGACGACGAGCGAATGACGGATCATGTCTGCACCTCCACGCCCCCCGCCAGTTCATGGCACGCTAGCAGAAATGGCGCGGAAGTGAGACACTGCGCGGGAACATTCACCAAAAACGCGCCGACCGGGCAGCGGGACGCCTGCCCGGTCGGGAGCGATGCCCCGATTGGGTGGTTCCGAGATCAGCAGCCGCTGAAGAACGCCTGGATGTAGTAATCGAAGTCAGAGCCGGTGAGGAAACCGTCGGGCCCGCCCTGGCCGAGGTTGTCGGTGAGGTCGGCGATGTAGTCGCCGGCGGTGTTGCGGGCCTCGGTGAAGAAGGCCTGGATGAACACGTCGAAGTCGGTGCCGGTGACGAAGCCGTCGGGGCCGGAGTTGAGGTCCGTGGATCCTTCGGTGGCGATGTCGGCGGCGCAGAGCGCGACGCGAGCCCGGACGCCGGTGGGGGTGTACTCGATGCGCCACTGCCGCCCGCTGGCCAGCGGCGCGAGGGTGCGCGAGGCGAACACACCGGTGCGCGTCGAGCCGGACATCAGGGGGAAGATGGCGCCGGGGGGCGGCTGGTAACCGGGGGCCAGCTCGATGCGGAGTTCGCCGTTGAGCGTCAGCGTCTGGCCGACCTGGACGCGGTCGTAATCGGCGGGGCCGGTGCCGCCGACGGTGAAGACCGCGCTGCTGCTGGGCGTGCAGGCGAGCGTGCGGTCGAAGTAGAGCGTTCCGAACGTCGGCGCCGGGCCGTCGAGGCCGGGGCGCAGGATGCCCGCGTTCACCGCCGGCATGGTGAGGATCAGGCCGAGGCCCTCGAGGCTGTGGCCGGGACCGTTGGTCAGTTGCTCGGTGCCGCTGCCGCTCCAGTTGAAGCGGGCCTCGGTGTTGGGCATGACGACCCGGCCGCTGCCCTGGAAGGTCATGGGGCCGTTGAGCAGGAGCTGGCTGGGGCCCGGTTGGCCACTGCCGAGGGTGATGCGGCCGTCGTTGACGATGGTGCCGCGGACGTTGATGCCGTTGTTGGAGGGAACGACCACGTTGGCGTTCGGGGCGA
>JAEUIX010000274.1 GCA_016794945.1 Phycisphaerae bacterium | reverse complement strand
GAGGTTGAGGCGTTGCCCGCGGAGCGGACGCTGGCGGCGGCGGGTGGGTTGCGCGCGGTGATGGCGCGGGCGGAGGACATCCCGAACGTGCTGCTGGAGATCGGGCGGCTGCGGGAGCGAACGTTCCGCGCGGTGGGCGAGGGGACGGGAGCGGAGCGCGATCTGGACGGCTTCGACCGGACGTACCGGCACCTGTTCGTGTGGGACGACGCGCGGCGGCGGGTGATCGGGGCGTACCGACTGGGGCTGACCGATGAACTGTGCGCCGATGGGCGGCCCGAGGGGCTGTACACGGCGACCTTGTTCCGGTATCGGCCGGAGCAGATGCGGCTGCTGGTGCCGGGGATCGAACTGGGGCGGAGCTTCGTGCGGGCCGAGGCGCAGAAGGGCTATGCGCCGCTGCTGCTGCTGTGGCAGGGGATCGGGCGGTTCGTGGCGGAGAACCCGAAGTACCGGCTGCTGTTCGGCACGGCGAGCATTTCGGACACGTACCCGTCGCTGACGCGGAAGCTGCTGGTGCGGTTCCTGACGGCGACGTGCGGGCCGGGCGAGTTCGCACGGCTGGCGGAGCCGACGAGCCCGCCGCGGTTTGCGCGCGGGCGCGAGCGCGAGACGGAACTGGCGTGCCGGACGATCGGGAGCGTGGAGGAGGCCGATGCGCTGGTGGCGTCGATCGATCCGCACGGGCGGGGGATCCCGGTGCTGCTGAGGCAGTACCTGGGGCTGGGGGCGCGGCTGATCGGGTTCAACGTGGATGCGGCGTTCGGCAACGCGCTGGACGGGCTGATCGTGGTGGACCTGACGCGGGCGCCGCGGCGGCTGGTGTCGCGGTACATGGGTGCGGCGCGGTACGAGGCGTACCTGCGGCACCACGGGGTGCGGTGAGGGGCGCGGACGGGCGGGTTCAGGCGGGGCGGAGCAGCTCGAGGACCAGGGCGGTCCAGCCTGTCTGGTGGCTGGCGCCCAGGCCGCGGCCGGTGTCGCCGTGGAAGTACTCGTGGAAGTAGAGGAGGTTCTGCCAATGGGGGTCCGCGGCGAAGCGCGGATCGTCGCCGTGGCAGGGCCTGCGGCCGGAGTGGTCGGGTCGGAAGATGGAGACAAGGCGGGCGCGGAGGTCGTCGGCGATCTGGCCGAGGGTGAGGCGTGCGCCGGGGCGACCGGGGGCCTGGACGGTGAGGCTGTCGCCGTAGAAGCCGTGGTAGTGCTCGAGGGCTTCGATGAGGAGGTAGTTGATCGGGAACCAGACTGGCCCGCGCCAGTTGGAGTTGCCGCCGAAGAGGGCGGTGGTGGACTCGCCGGGGGTGTAGTCGACGCGGAACTCCTGCCCGCCGGCGTGGAAGACGAAGGGCTCGCGCTGGTGGACCTTGCTGACGGATCGGACGCCGTGGGGTGAGAGGAAGCCGGACTCGTCGAGGAGGTGAGAGGCGACGCGTTCGAGGCGCTGGCGCGAGGGGATGGCCAGGAGGCGCTGCGGCCCGGCGGGGCCGTGGTGGGCGCAGGCGCAGGCGGCGTGCCAGGGGAGGTCGGCGCGGTGGTCGAGGAACCACTGCATGCGGCGCTTGAAGTCGGGCAGGCGGTCGATGATGGAGGCGTCGAGGGACTGGACGGCCAGGAGGGGCACGAGGCAGACGAGCGAGCGGATGCGCAGTCGCGTGACGGCGTCGCCCATGCTGATCTGGTCGTAGTAGAGGCCGTCGGTCTCGTCCCAGAGGCCGGTGCCGCCGAGCGTGTTCATGGCGTCGGCGATGGCGATGAAGTGCTCGAAGAACTTGGTGGCGATGTCCTCGTAGGCGGGGTCGCCGGCGGCGAGCTCGAGCGCGATGCGGAGCATGGTGCCGCAGTAGAAGGCCATCCAGGCGGTGCCGTCGGCCTGTTCGAGGTGGCCGCCGGTGGGCAGGGGGCGGGAGCGGTCGAAGACGCCGATGTTGTCCAGCCCCAGGAAGCCGCCGGCGAAGAGGTTCTTGCCGGAGGGGTCCTTGCGGTTGACCCACCAGGTGAAGTTGAGCAGGAGTTTCTGGAAGCAGCGCGCGAGGAAGACGCGGTCGGTCGCGCCGGTGAGCTGGTAGACGCGCCAGACGGCCCAGGCGTGGACGGGCGGGTTGACGTCGCCGAAGGCGAATTCGTAGGCGGGGATCTGGCCGTTGGGGTGCATGTACCACTCGCGCAGGAGCAGCACGAGCTGCTCCTTGGCGAAGGTCGGGTCGAGGCGCGCGAAGGGGATCATCTGGAACGCCAGGTCCCACGCGGCGTACCACGGGTACTCCCAGCCGTCGGGCATGGAGATGACGTCGGCGTTGTTGAGGTGGGGCCAGTCGACGTTGCGGCCGCGGCGGCGCGAGTCGGGCGGGGCGGGCTGTCCGGGGTCGCCGTTGAGCCAGGTGGGGATGTCGACGTGGTAGAACTGCTTGGTCCAGAGGAGGCCGGCGGCGGCCTGTCGGGCGATGCGGCGGGCGTCGGGGTCGAGCGCGGCGTGGGCGCGGGGCTCGGCGTCGTAGAAGGCGTTGGCTTCGGCGATTCGGCGGTCGAAGGCGCTGTCGAATCCGGGGCCGAAGGGGTCGGTGAGCGCGGTGGCGTCGTGCTCGGCGGTGAGGCGGAGGCGGACGACGGCCGCGCCGCCGGCGGGGATGAGCAGGCGGTACCAGGGCGCGCACTTGGTGCCGCGCTGGGCGGGGTTGACGGCGGCGGTGTCGTCGCGGATGACGCGGTCGTGGAAGGCGTCCTTGACGTGGGGCGCGGCGTTGGGAGCGTTCCAGAGGCGGCGGGCGTTGGACTCGTTCTCGGTGAAGAGCCATTCGGGCGGAGGAGCGGAGGGGTCGTGCTGGGCGTGGAGGCGGTAGCGGCGCGAACCGTCGCGGCAGGCGACGGAGCCGTCGGGCTCGAGGTGGAGCAGGGGGCGACGGTCGGCGGGTTGGTCGCCGGACCAGGACCAGGTGTTGCGGTACCAGAGCGTGGGCAGCAGGTGCAGCGTGGCCGGTTCTGGGCCGCGGTTGGAGACGGTGATGCGGAGCAGGATGTCCTCGGGGCCGTCCTTGGCGTATTCGGCCTGGACGTCGAAGTAGCGGTTGTCGTCGAAGGCGCCGGTGTCGGAGAGTTCGAACTCGGGTTCGAGGCGGGAGCGGCGGCGGTTCTCGTCGACGAGGCGGGCGTACGGGAACTCGGCGTGCGGGTACTTGTAGAGGGCCTTCATGTAGGAATGGGTGGGTGTGGAGTCGAGGTAGAAGTAGTGTTCCTTGACGTCCTCGCCGTGGTTGCCTTCGGGGCCGGTGAGGCCAAAGAGGCGCTCTTTGAGGATGGGATCGCGGCCGTTCCAGAGCGCCAGGGCGAGGCAGAGGCGGGCCTGATCGTCGCAGATGCCGAGCAGGCCGTCTTCGCCCCAGCGGTAGGCGCGGCTCCGGGCGTGGTCGTGTGGGAAGGAGTTCCAGCAGTCGCCGTCGGGGGAGTAGTCCTCTCGGACGGTGCCCCACTGGCGGTCGGCGAGGTAGGGGCCCCAGCGGCGCCAGGGGCGCGTGCCGGCGTCGGCCTCGGCGAGGCGGAGGGACTCCGCGTCGGGGGCCGGGGCAGCCGGGGCGGGCGCGGCGGGGGGCGACTTGCGGGCGGTGCGCGGCGAGGGCGGTGCGGCGTGCTGTGGCATGGGGGGATCCGGGGGAGGGCGCCTGGGTCAGCCGGCGACGGGCGCCAGCGAGCGCAGGATGGCGAGCAGTTGGCGGCGGTGCAGGAAAGTCAGAACCGAGCCGCAGGCCAGGACGGTGAGCGCCAGGGCGAAGAGCAGACCGCCGTCGTCCTTGACGACCAGGCCCAGGCGTGTGAGGTGGGCGCCGACGGCGCCGAGCATGACGGCCACAGAGAGCGCTGCGCCGAGGCCGGCGGTGGCCGGGATCAGCAGCAGGGTTGCGGCTATGAGTTCGACGACGCCGGAGGCGATGCGGCCCCAGGGCTCGACGCCGAGGGTCGAGAAGATGTAGCGCGATTCCTCAGAGCCGGTGAACTTGAAGAAGAGCGTTTGCAAGAGAATGGCGGCGGCGATGATCTGCAGCGACCAGGAGAGGACGGTGGCGTTCCTGCTGATGGCGTCGGTCATGGCGTGTTGCTCGCGGTCGGGGACTTGGGGGCGGAGTCGATGAGCACCAGGTGCCCGTCGGGATCACGGACGAGGAGATGGGGGGGAACGTCGTCGGGCCCGGAGGGGCCGGCGGAGAGACGCGGTGCACGGGCGGTTCGCAGGGCGGCGGCGGCGAGGGCCGGCGATTCGGCGACGCGGATGCGGATCTGCCACGCCCAGGCGTCGGCGGGGGAGGTGTCGCCGGGCGCGGGGCGGCCGGTGGCGGGGGCGAGGTACTCGAGCAGTTCGACGCCGGGGCCGGAGGGGGCGCGGAGCGTGGTGATGCGGACCTGCGCGCCGAAGACGCCGGAGAGGCGTTCCTGTTCGGGGCCGTAGTTCTCGCCGCGGCCGGCGACGCCCATGCCCAGGGCGTCTCGGTAGAAGCGCAGGGCGCGGTCGGTGTCGGCGACGGCGATGGCGGTGTGGTCGATGCCGAGGAAGAGACGGTCGGGGTTCGCGGCGCTGACGGCGGCCCAGTGTGGGGAGAGCGCGGGCGGGTAGTGGATGATCTCGAGGGCGTGGCCCTCGGGGTCGCGGAAGTAGCAGGCGGAGATGCCGGCGGCGGCGCGGTTCCAGGCGGGAAGGCGCTGGGGCCCGTCGGAGATGAATCGCGCGCCGGCGGCGCGGAGCGCGGCGGCGGCGCGGTCGATGTCGGCGACGACGATGGCGATGTGCTGGAAGTCGAGGTCGTTGGCGGCGGCGTCGGGGCGTGCGGGGCGCCCGGCGGGGGCGAGGAAGCGGACGAGTTCGACCGATTGTGCGCCGAGCCGGAGCCGCTGGACGGCGGCGCGGGCGTCGCGTCGGCCGCAGAGGCGTTCGAACTCGGGGCCCTGGCGCGTGTCGCGCGCGAGGGGCTCGAAGCCGAGCGTGTCGCGGTAGAAGGCGGTGGCGTGATCGAGGTCGGCGACGACGATGGCGATGGACTCGACCGCGGCGGCTGTGAGGACGGGGGTTTCGTCCGCGGGCACGGTCGCGAGCGGGGCCGTGGCGCGAGCCGTGGGCGCGGCCGGAGCATGGGCGGGACCGCCGACGGTCATGAGCAGCGAGGCGGTGAGGGCAAGGGCGGCCAGGAGGCGCCGGGCGGCGGTGGCGGGACTGCTGAGCGCGGTCATGGGGTGCTCCTGAGCGCCGGGGAAGGCGCGGCGGCGGCGTGCGCGCCGAGGCGTTCGAGCAGGTGATCGCCGATGCGCAGGGCGTTGGCGATGATGGTGAGCGAGGGGTTGACGGCGGCG
>JAEUIX010000267.1 GCA_016794945.1 Phycisphaerae bacterium | reverse complement strand
GGTTCGACTTCCAGTGCGGCGGCAACCACGACGCAATCGTCTTCGACGCGCTGCTGGCCGGGTCGCCGCTGGCGGCGCTGGTCGATCCCCGCGCCGGCATCCCCATCGACTGCCAGCCCGTGCTGGGCATCGGGCTCAACGAATCGGCCGACCTGCAGGCCCACTTCGAGATCAAGACCCGCACCCCGGGGCGCAGCGAACGCACCGGCGAGGTCGAGCCGCAGCCCCTGAGCGTCTTCCTCACCCTGCGTCAGTACGGGTCGGTCAAGGACGTCACCGAGCTGCTCGCCTGGTTCGACCGCCTCGCGGCAGCCGGCGAGCGGCTGCTTCAGCAGCGCGTCGTTCCCAACCTCGTCATGCCCATCCGCGAGGCCATCGCCGCCGGCGGCGGCGGCTGATCGCAACCCTCCACCCATGCCCGGCGCCCACGCCCAACTCGCCGACTCCTCGCTCGGGCCTTACCTGCTCTGGATCGTCGTGCTGATCGGCGTCGTGCTCGTCGCCACCTTCGGCATCCTCGTGCTCCGGCGCCGCCTGCTCGACCCCGACGCGCCGCGAAGGTCCGACGCCGGCGTCATGGAAGAACTCCGCACGCTGCGCGATCAGGGCAAGCTCTCCCACGAAGAGTTCGAGGCCGCGCGCAAGCGCATCGTCGCCAGGATCGCCGCGCAGGCCCTGGCCTCCGGCCTGTCCCAGCCCGATGCAGGCACGGGCGACGCCGCGCCGACGCGGAGCCGTCCGTCCCGCCCCGCGCCGGGCCACGGCTCTCCGCCCGCGGCCCCATAACCGAACGCGGACGTTTCCTGTTCGACCCCCCGTCGAGATTCACGCGCCGACCGCCGATAGACTTGCGGGAGCATCCGCGAACACGCCCCGCACAGGGTGGGGGCGCGCCCGTTTCAGCAACGCACGCCGCGGCGGCGGCCGGCACCGGCCCCTCCGTTCAGACGAGAGACCTCCATGGCCAAGTCACGACCCGACGGCTCCGACCCTTCCGTTCCCGCCGGCGCCGAGGGCGAAGGTCGCTCCGGGGGCGGCCCCGGCGGTGGGGGGGGCGGCGGCAACGGCGGCTTCCGGGGGCGGCGGTTGACGACCTGCTCGTTCTGCGGGAAGACCAGCCGCGAAGTGGGCCCCATGGTCGAAGGGCCCGCGGACGTCTACATCTGCGCCAACTGCACCGACCTGTGCCAGAACATCTTCAAGCAGGAGCGTCGCCGTGTCGGTTCGGCGGCGCCGATGTTCACCGAGATCCCCTCGCCCCGCGAGATCAAGGAGTTCCTCGACCAGTACGTGATCGGCCAGGACCTGGCCAAGCGCGCCCTGGCCGTCGCGGTGCACAACCACTACAAGCGGCTCACCCACACCGACCGCGAATCGGTCGAACTCGACAAGAGCAACATCCTGCTCATGGGCCCCACCGGCTCGGGCAAGACGCTGCTGGCCCGTTCGCTCGCGCGCATCCTCAAGGTCCCGTTCGCCATCGGCGACGCCACCACCCTCACCGAGGCCGGCTATGTCGGCGAGGACGTCGAGAACCTCCTGCTCAAACTCCTCCAGGCCGCCGACTTCGACATCGAGTCCGCCCAGCGCGGCATCATCTACATCGACGAGATCGACAAGATCGGCCGCACCACCAGCAACGTCTCCATCACCCGCGACGTCTCCGGCGAGGGCGTGCAGCAGGCCCTGCTCAAGATGCTCGAGGGCACCGTCGCCAACGTCCCACCGCAGGGCGGCCGCAAGCACCCCGAGCAGCAGTACATCCAGCTCGACACCTCCAACATCCTCTTCATCTGCGGCGGCACCTTCGTCGGCCTCGAGGACATCATCCGCCGGCGCGTCGGCAAGGCCCGCATCGGCTTCACCGAGCACCACTCCGAGGCCGACGAGGCCCGCGAGCTCAACCAGCTCCTCAGCCAGGTGCAGCCCGACGACCTCATCGAGTTCGGCATGATCCCCGAATTCGTCGGCCGCCTGCCCGTCATCGCCCCGCTCATGCCCCTGACCCTCGAGGCCATGGTCAACATCCTCACCGAGCCGCGCAACGCCCTGGTCCGTCAGTACCAGCACCTGTTCGGCCTCGAGAACTCCAAGCTCACCTTCACCAACGACGCACTCAAGGCCATCGCCCGCAAGGCCCTGGAGCGGCAGACCGGCGCCCGCGGCCTGCGCGGCGTCATGGAAGAGATCATGCTCGACCTCATGTACGACCTGCCCGAGGCCGCCCGCGGCCAGGCCGGTCAGGGGCTCGAGTTCGTCATCGACGCCGGCGACATCGGCGTCAAGCGGAAGCTCTCGGACCTCCGCATCAAGCGCAAGGAATCCGCGTAAGCCCTCCCCGGCCGCGTCGCTTCAGTTCAGCGGGATCACGGCCCAGCCGGAGCGGACCACCGCCGCCGCCGGCGCGATCGCGTGCACCCGCAGTTCCGTCTCCGCCAGCCGGCGGCACGACGGCGCATCGCTTACGAACAGGTGAAGCTCCGGCGGTTCGCCGACATCGAGGCCCGGCGCCGCCAGCGCGAGCACCGCGCCGTTGGCCTGGGCCCACGCCCGCGCCGCCACGAGCGACTCGACCGCTGCAAGATCGTCGCTCAGGCGGGTCAGCAGATGCAGCCTGCCGTCCGGGCCCCTGGCGAATTCGACACGACCGGCCCGCGGGCACCGCAGCGGCAGCGGCGTCAGACCATCGATGAACGCGCTCAGCGGCGCCGCGCCGTCGATGCTCGCGACCGGCGGCGGCGCGACCGCGGCCTCCCGCGCCGACCGGCGCGGCTCGTCGTACGGCCGAGGGAGCGACGGCGGCGTGCTCGGCCTGGGGCCCGGTGCGGGCGGCTCCGCGGGCTCCGAAGCCGCGGCGATCGGAACCGCCTCGGCGCCGGACGGTTGCGACCGCGCCGGCTGCGGCTCATCCGCGGTGCGTTCGTCGTACAGGCAGACCGAAGCACGCGACGATTCGATCCGCGCCAGCGGCGGCCGTTGCTCAAGGGGCATGCCCAGGAAGTTGTCCGCGGCCTCGGCCAGTCTGCGGTGCGCCCGCAGCGCAGGCTCTCCCGTGGCGCCCGCGATGCACGCGCCCACCGGCGCCCCGTTCAACGCCGCGCTCATCGACTTGAGCAGCGGGTAGCTCGCGACGATCCCCGCTTCGTCGCCGCT
>JAEUIX010000110.1 GCA_016794945.1 Phycisphaerae bacterium | reverse complement strand
AAGGACGGCGGCTCCACCCCGGGCAACGCCCCGGCCTCACCGCCCAAGGCCCCGACAGGCCCGCAGCCCGGCCGGCAGAACACTCCCCAGGGCCCGATCACCATCCCGCAGCCCAAGCAGCCCAGCCCGGGCTGAGTCCCTCACCGGATCCACCCAGGACCCACCGTGACCCAGACCCCGACCGCCACCGTTCCCACCCGCGTTGCGATTGTCACCGGCGCTTCCCGCGGCATCGGGCGCGCCATCGCCCAGCGGCTGGCCTCGCCCGCCGGCGGGTCGCGCCATGTCGTGCTCATGGCCCGGTCCGAGGCGCCGCTGAAGGACCTGCAGGCGCAGATCGTCGGCGCGGGCGGCAAGGCCTCGGTCGCCGTCGCCGATGTGGCCGACTCCAAGGCCCTGGCCGCGGCCATCGAGAAGGCCGCCGCCGATCACGGCCGGCTGGACATCCTGGTGAACAACGCGGGCATCACCAAGGACGGGCTGGTGCTGAGGATGAGCGACGAGGACTGGGCGGCGGTGATTCAGACCAACCTGACCAGCGCCTTCGTCGCCTGCCGGGCCGCGGCCCGGGCGATGATGAAGGGCCGGTTCGGGCGGATCGTGAACATCTCGAGCACCTCGGGCCTGGTGGGTAACGCGGGGCAGGCGAACTACGCGGCGGCCAAGGCCGGCCTGCTGGGCCTGACCAAGACGATCGCCCGCGAGCTGGGGGGCAAGGGGATCACGGCGAACGTGGTGGCGCCGGGGTTCATCCAGACGGACATGACCGAGCACCTGCCGGCGGACATCAAGGAGAAGATCACCGGCATGCTGGCGGTGGGGCGGCTGGGGACGGTGGACGACATCGCGGCGGCGGTGGCGTACGTCACCGGCGAGGACTCGGGCTTCCTGACCGGGCAGACGATCTGCGTGGACGGCGGAATGACGATGTGCTGAATCCGCACGGGGCGCCGGTCGTGCGTGCCGTGCCGGAACGGTCGAGCATGAGCGGCGACGAGAACATCAGCGACGGGTCGTTGCGGCGGGCGTTGCGCGGAGCGGGCCTGCGTGTGACGTCGGTGCGGCTTGCGGTGCTGCGGACGCTGGCCGGTGCGCCGGCGGCGCTGGCGGCGACGGAGATCGCCGACGCGGTGGCGGGTCGCGCCGGGGGGCACGCCGACCGCGTGACCGTGTACCGCACGCTGGGGGCGTTCGAGAAGGCGGCCCTGGTGCACAAGATCGACCCGGGCGACCGGACCTACCGCTACAGCCTGACGGACCATTCGGCCTGCCGCGGCGATCACCACGACCACGAGCACCCGCACCTGGTCTGCGACTCGTGCGGTGATGTGCGCTGCCTGCGCGGGGCGCAGGTCGTGGTGCACGCGCGCCCGGGCGGGGCGCGCGTGCCGTTCAAGGTGCGCAGCGAGGGCGTGACGCTGCGCGGCACGTGCGAGCGGTGCGAGACGCGCGGCGCTGGGCGGGCGATCCGGGGGCGGTGAGCGGGTCCGGTCCTTCGGCGCATCATCGTCGCCCGCAACGCCCGGCGGATGATCAAAAGAAGTCCGTCATCCACGGCGGTGAGCCCGCGGCGAAGGCGGCGCCGGCGCGTGCCAGCGCCGCGGTGTCGCCCTCCACCAGCCCGCACAGCGACAGCGCCTCGGGCGAGAGGTAGCCCGTGAAGAGCGCGGCCAGACCGCGCGGCCCGCACCGCAGGGCCGGACCGCCCGCGCCGGCGGCGCTGCGCTCGACCTCGGCGCGCCCATCGCGGATGCGCACGCGGTACCGGCCGGAGTTGCCGGGGATGGTGTCGTCGGCGAGGTCGATGGCGAACTCGGTGTCGAGCCCCGGTCGGTAGCCGCGCCGGGCCAGGGCCACATCGGGGCGGACGATGCGCAGCAGCCACGGCTCCTTGAGCGTGACGTTGTATCGCTGCTGCGACACGGCCATGAGCACGGGATGGATGGGGCCGGCGTGGAAGACGATCTCGTCGGCCATGCTCGCGAAGTCGGCAAGGAAGCCCAGCAGCGCCAGCATGGAGCCGTGGCTGTCGAAGGCCAGGTCGCTCAGTTCGAGCGTCTGGCGGCCCGTCTCCTTGGCGACCTGGCGCATGAAGCAGTACGCCGCGACGCGGCCCGCGTCGGTCAGGGCCCAGCCGTCGTAGTGCTTGTCGCGCCAGGCGGCGATGCGGTCCCAGATGTACGCGGGGCGGTCGAGCATGCCGTCGAAGCGGCGGGCGAACGCTCCGTAGCAGTCGCGGACCTGGACGGTCTCCTTCGGCGGCAGGTGGGTCACGCTCCGGGCGCGGCAGCGGATGTCGAGGTGAGCCATGGCGATGCGGATCGTCCACCGGTGGCCGGCCTGCTCGTAGCCGACCTGGCGGTAGAGCGTCTGCGTGGAGGCGTAGAGGCACGAGAGCGCTTCGCCGGCGTCGGCCGCATCGCGCAGGCAACGGCGCATCATGTCCAGGGCCAGGCCCCGGCCCCGGGCCTCAGGGGCCACGGCGACGCCCGCGATGCCCGTCATGGGCACGCTGACGCCGCCGAAGTACTGGCCCATGTCGATGCGGCGCAGGCAGGCGACGGGCGAACCGGCGGGGTCGCGCATGACGCGCAGGCCCGCGGGGCCCTGGTTGGAGATCCAGGCGACCGCGCCGTCGAGGGGGCTGGCGAAGGCCAGGGCGATGAGTCGGCCGAGCGCGGGGTAGTCGGCTTCGGTCGCCGGGCCGTAGGTGGCGGTGTGCATGAGGGCGAGAATAGTGGGGCGGTGGTCGTCCGGCGGGCGGCTCAGTCGCGGGGGGCAGGGCTCGCTGGGGCCGCGGGCGCGGGGGCGTTCGCGGTCCACTCCGTCGCCAGCCGGCGCGCCAGGGCGCCCAGCGATGCGCCCTCGGTGTTGGTCATGACGGCAACGGCGATGCCGCCGCCGGGGTGCTCGGGCAGGATGAGCAGGAAGGTGCTGGTCTTCTCCTGGGCGCCGCTGTGGCTGACGGCAAGGCGGTTTTCGAAGCGTCCGATGCCGAACCCCAGGCCGTACTGGGTCGGCGTGCCGTCGGCGGTGGTCTGCGCGGTCCACATGAGCCGGCGCGTGGGCGCATCCAGCAGCACGTCGCCCAGCAGGCCGGCGCCGAAGCGGGCCAGGTCGCCGACGGTGGAGATCCAGCCTCCGCCGGGGAGCTTCCACGAGACGTCGGTGTCGGTGGAGCGGACGATCTCCTCGGCGGAGGTCGCGACAGGACGCTCGGTCGGCGCCGCATCGCCGGCGGGCTTGGCAACGGGCTGCTTGCGGTAGCCGACGGCGCGGCCGGGGATCTGCTCCCACTGGTAGTCGGGGCGGAGCGTGGCGAGCCCCAGGGGCCGGGCGATGCGCCGGTCGACCAGGTCCGCGTAGTCGGCGTCCTTGCCGGCGGCACGCTGGGCCACGGCACCGAGCAGGATGTACCCGTGGGTGGTGTACGCGTGCTTCGAGCCGGGCTCGCAGACCAGCGGCGAACGGTTGAACGTGTCGAGCGCGAGCACGACGTCCTTGAACGGGTGCGGCGTGTCGTACGCGCGGCGCGTGGGCACCACCGGGCCGTTGGAGTAGTGCACGATGCCGCCCTGGTGCGTGATCAACTGGCGGGCGGTGATGCGCTTGCCAGGGTCGGGGAACTCGGGAACGTACGTGCGCACGTCGGCGTCGAGGTCCAGCAGGCCCTGCCGCCACAGCTGCATCGCCAGCACCGCCGTCAGCGGCTTGCTGATCGACGCCCAGCGGTACATGGTGCGGTCGTCGGCCGGGATCGCGCGCTCGCGATCGGCCAGGCCGCGGTGCAGCGTCGCGATGTCGCCGTCGCCCGTGGCGATCGCGACGGAAACTCCGACGAGGCGCTGCGCCGCCGCGGCGTCATCGAGCAGCGTGCCGAGCCGGGCGAGGCGTGCGGGGTCCAGCGCTGGGGCGGGCGGTGCGGCCGGCGGGGCGGCCTTCGGAGCGGGCTGGGCGTGGAGCGTCGCGGCGGGCCCGGCCGCGGCGAAGGCCAGCACCCAGAACCAGCGCGGGGCGAAGCGTCGGGTCATGCGGCCAAGGTACCGCGCCCGAGTAAACGACGAATGAGTCGGCAATTGTTGCCAGGAAATCACGAGTGATGGGGAGAACTCCGGTTATCCACGGTCTTGACGGCCGCGCAATTATGGATAAGATGATCGTGTAGTCCGATGAATGACGGGGGCGGGGCACAGGAGTGCTGACCATGAGATGCGGAATGACGAGCGGCTGGGTCCGTGCGGGCATGGCGGGAGGGCTCTTGGTGGCTCTGGCGGGCTCGGCCAACGCCCAGCACGCCGGGTTCGTGCTGTTCGGCGAGCCGAACGCCGCGGCGGCCAAGGCTCCGCTGGAGAACAAGTTCGTCCACCCGATCAGCGGGCCGTACTTCCACGAAGACTCGTTCATCACGACGGACGTGCGGACGTGGCTGCTGTACCACAAGGTGGACGAGGACATCGCGCTGGGCGGCGGGCACGCGATGGTGGCGGCGGCGCAGATCCGCGTGGCGCTGACGAGCTGGCTGCAGCTGGTGGCGTACAAGGACGGCTACACGTGGCTGAGCACGCCGGGCCTGGAGACCAACGGCGCCAACGACATCGCCGCGGGCCTGAAGTTCGGCGTGATCCAGGACTTCGAGAACAACTTCCACCTGTCGCTGGGCGCGGGGTACCAGTTCCCGTGGGGCGATCCCAGTGCGCTGCAGAACGACGGCGAGGTGCGCCTGTGGGGCAGCGTGAACAAGGGCTTCGGCGCGTTCCACGTGGGCGCCACGTTCAACTACTTCATCCACACCTCGCCGACCGACGGCGACCTTGGCAACAGCGACCGCATCTCCTGGCACCTCCACGCGGACTACCGGCTGTGCGACTGGTTCAGCCCGGTTCTGGAGTTCAACGGCTACCACAACCTGACCGAGAACGCGTCGCCGCTGGCCTTCCACGGCGCGGACGTGGGCAACTTCGGCACCGGCCTGGACGACCCGGTGATCACCGCGGCGCTCGGGTTCGAGGTGCGGCCGCTGGAGACGCTCGGGTTCCGAGCCGCGTTCGAACTGCCACTGACCGACGGCGACCAGCTTTTCGGCTGGCGCGTGACGCTTTCGATGGTCCTGTCGTTCTGAGCGAACGGCACGGGCTCCAGCGGACACCACCCCCCGCGGCCCCGGCGCCGAGCGATTGGCGCCGGGGTCCTTTGCTATCGCGGCGATGGGCCGGGCGCATCGGGCACCAGGTAGCCCAGGTGCAGCTCGGCGTGACGGCAGTGCAGGTTCATCCACTCATCGTGGGTCAGCGGCCCGAAGATCAGGTTGGGCGTCGCGGGCGGCTGGCGCTGCAGGCGTGCCGCCGCGGCTTCCAGCCGGGCCAGCCCCTCGTCGGTCGAAACGTCGTCGGCGCCCACGGTGCCGCCGGGGACCTTGGGGATGCGCACGCCGCGGGGCAGGGAGCGGTAGAGGTACTTGTTCTTGAACCGCTTGAGAATGACCCTGATGATCCACGGGGGCGAGCCGAGCGTGGGCGGGTAGCCGTCGTAGGGGTAGTTCATGAACGCGGCGAGGTGGGCGAAGATCTGGCCCGCGGACCAGTTGCCCAGGCGGCGGAGCGAGCCGCGGCGTTCGGCCTCGGCGCAGCGGCGAGCCTCGGCGAGCAGGTCGCCGATCGAGCCGAACCGCAACGCGCGGTAGCCGGCGACGGACTTGGTGTTCACGGTCACGGGGCACCTCGAGGTCGGCGGGGCGTCGGCTGGACACCGCGTCGCGCCGTCACTGGCCTTTGCGCGTCACGGCGTCGGCGATGCGCCGGGAGAGCGGCACGAAGAACAACGCCGCGGGGACGGCGATCACGAACGCGATGACCCAGTTCTTGAGCCACTGGTCGATGAGTTCGCGGGTGAAGCCCAGGCGGACGAAGGTCATGGCCAGGGACATGCAGGCGGACATGAACAGGCACATGAGGAAGATGAAGAAGAACTGTCCCTGGGGCTTGGTCAGCTTGAGGTTCATGCCGGGTGAGGGTACCCCGGGCCGGGTCGTGCCGGAAAGAAACAACCCCCGCCGGGGCGGGGGTTGCGCGGGGTGCTTTGTTGAAGCCGGGCTGATCAGCCCTTCATCTTCTCGGCCTTCTTGCGGGCGTCGTCGAGGGTGCCGACGTACATGAATGCGCCCTCGGGCAGGTCGTCGCCCTCGCCGTTGCAGAGCCGCTCGAACGAGTCGAGGGTTTCCTCGAGGCTGCTGGTGACGCCGGGGAAGCCGGTGAAGACCTCGGCGACGTAGAACGGCTGGCTGAGGAAGCGCTCGATCTTGCGGGCGCGGGCGACGATGCGCTTGTCCTCTTCGGAGAGCTCGTCGACGCCGAGAATGGCGATGATGTCCTGCAGGTCCTTGTAGCGCTGCAGGATCGACTGCACGCGCCGCGAGACGCGGTAGTGGCGCTCGCCGATGATCTGCGGGTCGAGGATTCGGCTGGTGGAGCCGAGCGGGTCGACGGCGGGGTAGATGCCCTTCTCGGCGATGCCGCGCGCCAGCACGACGAACGCGTCGAGGTGGCTGAAGGCGGTGGCGGGGGCGGGGTCGGTGAGGTCGTCGGCGGGGACGTAGATGGCCTGCACGCTGGTGATGGCGCCCTTGGCGGTGGAGGTGATGCGCTCCTGCAGGTCGCCCATCTCGGTGCTGAGGGTGGGCTGGTAGCCGACGGCGCTGGGCATGCGGCCCAGCAGCGCCGAGACCTCGGAGCCGGCTTGGGTGAAGCGGAAGATGTTGTCGACGAACATCAGCGTCTCTTTGCCCGAGGCGTCGCGGAACTCCTCGGCCATGGTCAGCCCGCTGAGCGCGACGCGGAGGCGCGAGCCCGGCGGCTCGTTCATCTGGCCGAACACCATGGCGACCTTGTCGAGCACGTGGGCCTTGTTGCCCTTCTCGTCGATGTACTCGGCTTCCTTCATTTCGCGCCAGAGGTCGTTGCCCTCGCGGGTGCGCTCGCCGACGCCGGCGAACACCGAGTAGCCGCCGAAGTTGCGGGCCACGCGGGCGATCATCTCCTGGATGATGACGGTCTTGCCGACGCCGGCGCCGCCGAACAGGCCGATCTTGCCGCCGCGGACGAAGGGGCACAGCAGGTCGATGACCTTGATGCCGGTGGGCAGGATCTCGGTCTTGGGGTTGAGCTGGCCGAACTCCGGCGGTGCCTTGTGGATGGGCGAGGTCTTGGTGGCCTTGACGGGGCCGGCCTTGTCGATGGGCTCGCCCAGGAGGTTGAAGACGCGACCGAGCACGCCCTCGCCGACGGGCACGCTGACCGGAGCGCCGGTGTCCAGGCAGGGCATGCCGCGCCGGAGGCCGTCGGTGGTGCCCAGCGCCACGGCGCGGACGCGTCCGCCTCCGAGGTGCTGCTGCACTTCGCCGGTGAGGTGAACCTTGCCAATGGGGGTGTCGGCGTCGATCTTCAGCGCGTTGTAGATGCCGGGGACCTTGTCCTCGGGAAACTGCGCGTCGAACGTGCTGCCGATGACCTGCGTGATCGTGCCGTTGTTGGCCATTGCGGAAGGTCCTTGAAGGTCGGGACGGGTGCTGAACATCGCCCGAACGCCGCTCCGGGGCGCGGGGTCCGAAGGATAGCGGGTGGTCCACCCACCGGCCACCGCGCCGGGCCCGCCCGGCCCATCGCGCCAGCGCCCCGTGCCGCCCGCAGCCCGGCTCCGTGAGGCTGGAACAATGCTCCATGATCCGATCGCTTCTGGCGGCGTGGTTCGTATCGGCGGCGTGGCTGGTGGCGGCGGGCCGGGCGGCCGGCGGCGCCGATGGCGCCGGGCCGCTGGACACCTCGGCCATCACTTCGGGGGTGCAGGAGATCGCCGCCCCGGGCACGCCGGGAGCGGTGTGCGTCTTCGGGCCCGGGGCCGCCAGCGTGGTCGCCGGCAAGGGCGACGGCGCGACGGTCGTGCCGGTGGTGGCGGCGGCGGCCTGGGGCAAGGGGCGCATCGCGGCGTTCGGCCACACCGGCTACCTGGACCCGGCGAACCTGGACCGGCTCGACACCGCGCGCCTGTTCTCGCAGGCGCTGCGCTGGGCCGCGGGGGCCGACCCGGCGGGGAAAGCCGGCGGGGTTGACGTCGCGGTGATCGACAACGCGGGCCTGGCGGCGTGGCTGAAGTCGCGCGGCTTCGACGCCAAGTCGATCGCGGTCGGCGATCTGAACGACCGGGAGCTCAAGCCGTTCAAGGCGGTGGTGATGTCGCAGGGGGCGCTGACCGACCGCCAGATCGAAGCGCTGCGGGACTTCTGCCGCGACGAGGGCAACGGGCTGATCGTCGCGGCGACGGGGTGGGGGTGGCTGCAGCTCAACGGGGGCAAGACGCTGGAGCAGCACCCGGGGAACCGGCTGATGGGGGCGGCGGGCCTTTGGTTCACCGACGGCACGGCGGGTCGCACGGGCAAGCAGGGGCTGAAAACCGGCGGGGCGCGTGCCGAACTGCTGAACGCCTCGACGGCGCTGGACCTGCTGGAGCGTGCCGGCGCGGCCGGAGCGGCGGCGGTGAGCGCCGACGACCTGGCGCAGGCCTCGGCGACGGCGACGGTGGCGGCGCGTTCGGTGCCGGAGGGCGATGCGCTGTTCATGCCTCGGGTGCGGGCACTGGCCGAGGGGCGCGGCCTTGGGCTGTCGCCGAGCAAGGCCCGGCCGCTGACGCAGAAGAAGCACCCGCTGGAGCGGTTCCTGCTGGCGTACCAGGTGCGGCGGACCGAGGGCCTGTCGCCCGAGGCGGTGCGGGCGCACGCGGCGGCGGCGGACTTTCCGGGGGCGGTGCCGGCGGACGCGGCGCGGGTGGAGCGCGAGGTGGAGATCGACCTGTCGGTGCCGGGGTGGCACTCGACGGGCCTGTACGCGCCGGCGGGGGAGGTGATCACGGTTCGGGGCGGCGGTGGAGCGGGGCCGGCGCTGCGCGTGCAGATCGGCTGCCACACCGACCGGCTGTGGCACAAGGAGTCGTGGGACCGCGTGCCGGACGTGGGGGTGTCGCGTCCGCTGGCGGGCGACTCGACGCGGATCGCCAGCGCGTTCGGCGGGCTGGTGTACGTGGTGGCCGACCGGGCGCAGCCGGGGCAGACGCGCCGGCTGCGCGTGCAGGGCGCGGTGGAGTCGGCGCGGTTCGTGCTGGGGCAGACGACGGCCGAGCAGTGGGCGGCGCAGCGGCGGCTGCCCGGGCCGTGGGCCGAACTGCAGACGCGAAAGGTGATCCTCACCGTGCCGGCCGAGGCGGTGCGCGGGCTGGAGGACGCCGAATCGCTCATGCGCTGGTGGGACTCGGTGCTCGACGCCCACGCGACGCTGGCGACCATCAGCACCGACCGGGCCAGGCCCGAACGCATCGTGGCCGACGTGCAGATCTCCGCCGGGTACATGCACTCGGGCTACCCGATCATGACGCACCTGGACGCCGCGGCCCACATGACGGCCCTGGAGGACCTGCGGCGCGGCAAGAGCGCCTGGGGGCTGTTCCACGAACTGGGGCACAACCACCAGCAGGGGGACTGGACGTTCGAGGGGACGACGGAGGTGACGTGCAACCTGTTCACGCTGCACGCGCTGGAGACGGTGTGCGCGGTGCCGCCGGGGCAGCGGGGCCACCCCGGCGTGAACGAGCGGCCGAAGATGCTGGACCAGTACCTGGCGCGGCCGGACTTTGCCAAGTGGAAGAGCGACCCGTTCCTGGCGCTGCACATGTACGTGCAGGTGCGCGACGCCTTCGGCTGGGAGCCGTTCAAGCGGGTGTTCGCCGAGTACCGCGGGCTGACGCGTGCGCAGCGGCCGGCCGACGACCAGCAGAAGCGCGACCAGTGGATGGTGCGCCTGTCGCGGGCGGTGGGACGGGACCTCGGGCCGTTCTTCGAGTCCTGGGGCGTGCCGACCACCGAGGCGGCGCGGGCGTCGATCCGGGACCTGCCGGGGTGGATGCCCCCGGCGGGGCCCTGAGCCGCGGGGCGGCGCGTCAATCCGAACCGCACCCGGCGAAGACGTCGGCGACAAACACATCGAAGTCCGCGCCGGCGAGGAAGCCACCTGGCCGGAGCACGCGGAACGGGCGAAGCCTGCGTATGCCTGGTCGGGAGCGACCGTCTGTCGCCGGCCGCCGTTGCGGAAGAAGGTCGGGCCATCGACGCGCCCGTTCGCGATCACGGCGTCCTGACTCGAAGGTGCACCGGAGCGACCGCGCGTGGTGCGCAAGCGAACCGCCGGCGCCGCAGCCCACCCGTGAGCGCGAGCGCCATCGTTGCGGCGGTTGACGGTGACGGAATCGCCGCGGCGATTCGGAAGCCCAGATCACCGAGTGACAGGCTGGGGAAATCTCCCCCTTGATAACTGATGATGTCCAGCCCGGCTGAAAATGAGCCGCCCCAAGCACTCCCGTCAAATGCACGATACGCCGGGAAAAGCTCATTCACGAGCAGCACCTCTTCCAGCCACTCGAAGGTCCCACCCGCCAGGTCGAGCAGGCCCCAGGGGCTCTGGACCGTGGGATAGGCACCAAGCGAGATCGTGAACGGGTTGAAGCCCGGGTAGTCGGTGCTGCCCCAGTTTGCATTGGCCTGTGCCGGCCGGCCGTTGACCATGACTCCGGGCGGGCCGTACACGGGAGGCGTGTCGCTGGTGATATCCCACAGCCACCACCCGCCCTGGCCCGCGCCGTGGCGGTTGGGGTCGTAGTGCCCGGCCATGAGCATCTCGTCGAGCGTCGGGATCCAGAACCGCGCCCCCGGAGAGTGCGTGAACTGGTCGGTGAATATCCCGCTCTGGCCCACGTAACCGAACGTGCTGACGTCGTACGCCCCGCTCAGGAACGCGCTGCGGTCGCTGCTCTGGCCGTTGTGCAGCCAGTTGCAGTACATCGCCGCCATCCGCCAGCTGATGTTCCCCACCGGGCGCATCTCGTTGCCCGCCGGCACCGTCCAGCGGCGCCCGCCGGCGGTCGTCGGCGTGGTCGGCGCCGCGCCCCAGAACGTCGGCGGGAGCAGGTGCGGCAGCCACTGGCTCTGCGGCCGGTCGTACGCCGCGTTGAAGAACGCCACCCACTGCGCCGTCGTCACCTCGAAGCGGCCGATGCGGTAGTCGTAGGGCACGGCCCCGCGGCCGACCGCCCGGTCCCCCTCGGTGCCGTTGCCCTGCCAGGGCTGGGCGTTGAGCGTGCCGCCGGGGATGGTGACGAACTCGATGCCGTACTGGTACGTGATCTGCGCCCCGCTGGCCTGGGCCGTCGCCGTCAACGGGATCGAGGGCGCCCCCGGCGTGATCTGGCTCTGGGCCCGGGCCACCCCCGCGCCCGCCCCCAGCACCACCACCGCCGCGGCGGCGAACCGCGCCGACCATGCCCGCGCGCCCACGCCACCACCGCCGGGC
>JAEUIX010000231.1 GCA_016794945.1 Phycisphaerae bacterium | reverse complement strand
GGCCTGGCGAACGTGCGGACGGCCGAGCGGATCATCGAGATCAGCCGGCGGGAGCGCGAGCGGCATCAGGTGTGAGGGGGCGTGCCGCAACGGGGCGGGCGCAACGAGCCCCGAACGTGAGTGAGGGGGTACTCCACAAGCCGCGGAGCGGGGCGGGCGTGGGTTGAATGGGCGGTGTCCTCTGCCTCGCGGGGGCAGCATCGGCAGCGCGCCGTTCTCCACGGGTTTCGCGGCGCTGCGCGCCGCGCCATCCATGGCCAAATCCCTTCGCCCCGATGGGTCGATGCGGGCGGGTGGAATCGGCGTTGACGCGTTGCGCCGCGGCCGCGGGAGCGCGGGCCCCCGCCGCCCCGCTGTGATACTTCCGTGCGCCATGGCCGGGCCTGTGGTACTTTCGGGCCGAAAAGTATCACAGCGGGTCGGCGACCAGCGCTCCTCGCCCTCCATCCTCCCGGAAACAAACCAACCCCCGGGCGGCCGGGGGTTGGGGTGGGGGCTGGTTGAGCCGGTGCGGGTTACTTGTCGGCCATGACGGCGGCCTGGGCCGCGGCCAGGCGGGCGATGGGGACGCGGTAGGGGGAGCAGGAGACGTAGTCGAGGCCGACGCGGTGGAAGAAGTGGACGCTGCGGGGGTCGCCGCCGTGCTCGCCGCAGACGCCGACCTTGAGCTTGTCGTTGACCGAGCGGCCCTTCTCGAAGCCCATGCGGACGAGCTGGCCGACGCCGGACTGGTCGAGGGACTGGAACGGGTCGCCCTCGAGCAGTTCGTGCTTGAGGTAGTCGGGGAGGAAGGAGTTGATGTCGTCGCGTGAGTAGCCGAAGGTCATCTGGGTGAGGTCGTTGGTGCCGAAGGAGAAGAAGTCGGCCTGCTGGGCGATCTCGTCGGCGGTGACGGCGGCGCGGGGGACCTCGATCATGGTGCCGATGGGGATGTCGACGCGCTTCTGCCAGTTCTTCTCTTTCTTCACGGCGTCGATGGTGTCGAGGGTCATCTGGCGGAGCCAGGCGAGTTCCTTGCGGGTGCCGACGAGCGGGTGCATGATCTCGGGCAGGGCCTTGATGCCGTTGGCCAGGCAGTCGAAGGTGGCCTCGACGATGGCCCGGATCTGCATCTGCAGGATCTCGGGGTAGGTGACGCAGAGGCGGCAGCCGCGATGGCCGAGCATGGGGTTGGCCTCGTGGAGCTGCGCGACGCGGTGGCGGACCTTGTCGGCGGAGAGGCCCATGGCCTTGGCGACCTCGGCGACGCCCTTGTCGTCGTGGGGGAGGAACTCGTGCAGGGGCGGGTCGAGCAGGCGGATGGTGACGGGCAGGCCCTTCATGGCGGTGAAGATGCCGACGAAGTCGTCGCGCTGGTAGGGCAGGAGCTTGTCGAGGGCGGCCTTGCGGCGCTCGGGGGTCTCGGCGAGGATCATCTCGCGCATGGCCAGGATGCGCGGCCCCTCGAAGAACATGTGCTCGGTGCGGCAGAGGCCGATGCCCGAGGCGCCGAACTCGCGGGCGCGGCGGGCGTCGGCGGGGGTGTCGGCGTTGGTGCGGATGGCCAGGCGGCGGTACTTGTCGCTCCAGCGCATGACGGTGGCGAAGTCGCCGGAGAGCTTCTCGGGGATGATGGTGGGCACGGCGCCGGCCATGACCTCGCCGGTGGTTCCGTCGATGCTGATGACGTCGTTCTCGCCGTAGGACTTGCCGCCGACGGTCATCTTGCGGGCCTTGGCGTCGATGTGGAGCTCGCCGGCGCCGACGACGCAGGGCTTGCCCCAGCCGACGGCGACGACGGCGGCGTGGCTGGAGCGGCCGCCGGTGCTGGTGAGGATGCCCTGGGCCGAGTGCATGCCCTCGACGTCCTCGGGGCTGGTCTCCTCGCGGACGAGGATGACCTGCTCGCCGGCCTGCTTGCGGGCGACGGCGTCGGCGGCGGTGAACGAGAGCTTGCCGACGGCGGCGCCGGGCGAGGCGGGGATGCCCTCGGCGATCTTGGCGGCGAGCTTCCTGCGGGTGGGGTCGAAGGACGGGAGCATGAGCTGGACGAGGTCGCCGGCGGGGATGCGGACCAGCGCGGTCTTCTCGTCGATGAGCTTCTCCTTGACCATGTCGCACGCGATCTTCACGGCGGCGGCGCCGGTGCGCTTGCCGGTGCGGGTCTGGAGCATGAACAGCTCACCCTTCTCGATGGTGAACTCGATGTCCTGCATCTCGCGGTAGTGCTTCTCGAGCTTCTGCTTGATCTTGAGGAGCTGGTCGTAGACCTTCTTGTTCCAGCGGGGCATCTCGTCGATGAGGCGCGGCGTGCGGATGCCGGCGACGACGTCCTCACCCTGGGCGTTGACGAGGAAGTCGCCGTAGAACTTGTTCTCGCCGGTGGCGGGGTTGCGGGTGAAGCCCACGCCGGTGCCGGAGTCGTCGCCCATGTTGCCGAAGACCATGGCCTGGACGTTGACGGCGGTGCCGATGAGGCCCTGGATGCCCTGGATGCGGCGGTAGGAGACGGCGCGGTCGCCGTTCCAGGACTTGAAGACGGCCTCGATGGCCAGCTCGAGCTGCTTGAAGGGGTTCTGGGGGAACATCTCGCCGACGCGCTTGCGGAAGACCTCCTTGTACGCCTCGCAGAGCTCGACGATGCCCTCGGTGGGGACGTCGGTGTCGTCCTTGGCCTTGTACTTGGCCTTGATGCGCTTGAAGGCGTCCTCGAAGAGGTGATGGTCCACGCCCATGACGACGTCGCCGAACATGTTGATGAGCCGGCGGTAGGCGTCGAAGGCGAAGCGCTTGTTGCCGGTGCGGGCGGCCAGGCCCTCGACGGCCTGGTCGGTCAGGCCGAGGTTGAGGATGGTGTCCATCATGCCCGGCATGCTGACGGCGGCGCCGGAGCGGACCGAGACCAGCAGCGGGTTGTCGGGCGAGCCGAACTTCTTGCCCGTTTCCTTCTCGAGCACGCTGACGTACTTGTGGACCTCGTTCATGAGGCCCACGGGCAGGCGCTGGCCGGCGCGGTAGTAGGCGGCGCAGGTGTCGGTGGTGATGGTGAAGCCGGGGGGCACCGGCAGGCCGATCGCGCACATGTCCGCCAGGTTGGCGCCCTTGCCGCCGAGCAGGGCCTTGAGGCCCGCTTCGCCCTCGGTCCTGGTCTTGCCGAAGTAGTAGACCATCTTGTTGGCCTGCAGCTTCGAGGGCGTGGCCTTGCCCGTGATGAACGGGGCGGTGTGGCCGTTGGCGGTCGAGCCGTTCATGGCCACGGGCTTGCGCAGCGTCGTCGGCATGGTGGTACCTCGGTACTGGCCCCGAATGTCGGGGCTTGTTCGGTATGGCCCGGATCAGGCGGGCGTGATCGTGTGGGCGTCGCCCAAGTCCGCGAATACTAGGTTCGCGCGAGCGGGTTTTCGACCCTCGCGGCGGTGCCGCCATGGCCGATTCGCCCCGGGAATCGCCGCAGTTGTCGACCGATGCGAGCGGGGCCGACCGGTACGATCGCCCCCGTGCCGACACCCGTCCGACAGCCAGGCGCCCGGCGATTGACCGACCGGACGATCGCTTGTCCTTTGGACTGGTCGCTGTCGCCGCTGGCGGCGCTGGACCGCTGGCCGGAGGAGGCGCCGCTGGCGGCGCTGTGGTCCGATGGGCCGGTGGGGTCGGAGAGCCGGTGGGTGGTGCTGGCGCGCCCGGCCGAGACGATCGAGCCGCGGACCGTGGAGGATCTCGAGCGGCTGACGGCGTGGACGGCGTTGGCGCGGGCGGGGGGGCGCGGGTCGCGCGCCGGTTCGCGCGGCGAGCGGCCGCCGTTCGTGGGCGGGTGGATCGGGCTGTGCGCGTACGGGCTGGGGCGCGAACTGGAGCCGGCGGCGGCGCTGGCGGGCCGCCCGCGCCCGGGCAGGGGTGAGCCGCGGATGGTGTGGCAGCGGTGCGCGGCGGCGTACTGCTACGACCGGGTTCGGCAGCGGTGGTGGGTGGTGGGGCGGGAGTCGGCGCGGG
>JAEUIX010000146.1 GCA_016794945.1 Phycisphaerae bacterium | reverse complement strand
TACCGGTTCGTGATCGACATGGCGTCGATCAAGGGATGAGGCGGGGAGTGAGCCGGGGTCAGGCGGCGCGGCGGAGGCGGAGGCTGTTGAGGACGACGCTGACGCTGCTGGCGGCCATGGCGGCGCTGGCGAACATGGGGGAGAGGAGCCAGCCGGTGAGTGGGTAGAGCGCGCCGGCGGCCAGGGGGATGCCGACGACGTTGTAGACGAAGGCCCAGAAGAGGTTCTGGCGGATGGTCCGGACGGTGCGCCGGCTGAGGTCGATGGCGTCGGCGACGGCGCTGAGATCCGGGCGCATGAGGGTGATGTCGGCGGCCTCGATGGCGACGTCCGCGCCGGAGCCGACGGCGAAGCCGACGTCGGCCTGGGCGAGGGCGGGTGCGTCGTTGATGCCGTCGCCGACCATGGCGACGGTGTGGCCCGCGGCCTGGAGCTCGGCGACCTTGGCGGCCTTGTCGGCGGGGAGGACCTCGGCGAAGACCTCGCCGATGCCAACCTGGGCGGCGACGGCTTCGGCGGTGCGGTGGTTGTCGCCGGTGAGCATGACGGTGCGCAGGCCCATGGCCCGGAGGCGGGCGACGGCGGCGGCGCTGGTGGGGCGGACGCGGTCGGCGACCGAGAGCAGTCCGGCCTCGCGTCCGTCGATGGCGACGGCGATGACGGTGTGGCCCTGGGCCGAGAGGGCGGCGGCGCGGTCGGCCGATGTGCGTGGGATGTTGCGCTGGGTCAAGAGCAGGGGCTTGCCGACGAGGACGGCGCGGCCGTCGACGACGGCTTCGACGCCAAGGCCGACGATGGCGCGGAAGGAGGACGGCTCGGGCAGGGGCAGGTTGCGCTCGGCGGCTGCGCGGACGACGGCGGCGGCGACGGGGTGCTCGCTGGAGCGTTCGGCGGCGGCGGCGGCGCGGAGGAGGTCGGACTCGGAGAAGCCGGGGGCGGGCTCGGCGGCGACGAGGGCGGGTCGGCCGAGGGTGATGGTGCCGGTCTTGTCGAGGATGATGGCCGAGAGGCGGTGGGCGGTTTCGAGGGCCTGGCCGGAGGTGATGAGGATGCCGCGCTCGGCGCCGCGGCCGGTGCCGACCATGATGGCGGTGGGGGTGGCCAGGCCGAGGGCGCAGGGGCAGGCGATGATGAGGACGCTGACGGCGTTGAGCAGGGCGAAGGAGAGCCGCTGATCGGCGGGACCGGCGAGCCACCAGACTGCGAACGTGAGCGCGGCGATGATGAGGACGGCGGGGACGAAGACGGCGCTGACGCGGTCGGCGAGGCGCGCGATGGGGGCCTTGCCGCCCTGGGCCTGCTGGACGAGGCGGACGATCTGCTGGAGGGTGGTGTCGCCGCCGGTGCGGGTGACGGTGAGGCGGAGGGCGCCGGTGGTGTTGAGGGTGCCGGCGAAGACCTGTTCGCCGGCGGATTTCTCGACGGGGATGCTCTCGCCGGTGAGCGGGGACTCGTCGATGGGGGAGAGGCCGGAGACGATGACGGCGTCGACGGGGATCTTCTCGCCGGGGCGGACCAGGACGGTGTCGCCGACGGCGACGGCGTCGATGGGGACGCTCTGCTCGGCGCCGTTGCGGACGACGCGGGCGGTGCGGGGCTGCAGGGCGAGCAGGCGGCCGATGGCGGCGCCGGTGCGGTCGGTGGCGCGGGCTTCGAGGAACTTGCCGAGGAGGATCAGGACGATGATGACGGCGGCGGCCTCGAAGTAGACGGGCGGCAAGGCTTGTGCCGCGTGGGCGGCGTGGGCGGCCTGGCCGGCGGCGCGGAGGAAGAGTTCGGGTGCGAGGGTGGCGCCGAGGGAGTAGAGGTAGGCGGCGGAGGTGCCGACGGCGCCGAGGGTGTCCATGTTGGCGCTGCCGTGGCGGGCGGCGCGGAGGGCCGAGCGGAAAAAGGGCCCGCCGGCCCAGAAGAGCACGGGCGTGGTGAGGGCGAGTTGCAGCCAGAGGGTCCACGGGCCGTGGAGCCAGGGGATCGAACCGTGGGACATGGCGATGAAGACGACGGGGACCGTGAGCAGGGCGCCGATGAGGAAGCGGCGGAGGATGGCGGCGGATTCGGCGGGGGTCGCGGCGTGGGCGTGCGCGTGGCCGTGGGGGTGCGCGTTCGGGGCGGATGGCTCGGGCACGACGGCGGTGTAGCCGAGGTTGCTGACAGTGTCGGCGATGGCGGCGGTGTTGAGGGCGGCGGGGTTGAAGGTGACGGTGGCGACCTTGGTGGCGAAGTTGACGCTGGCGGACTCGACGCCGGGGAGGGCGGAGAGGCCGCGCTCGATGCGGGCGGCGCAGGCGGCGCAGGACATGCCCTGGATGGGCAGGTCGGCGCGCTGGGGCGCCGCGGGAGCGGGGTGGGTTCCGTGGGCGTGGTGGTCGGCGTGTGCGCCGTGGGTGGTGTGGTGCGGCATGGTTCACCGGTCGAGTTTGGAGACGAGGTCGAGCAGTTCGCGGGTCATGTGGGAGCGCTGGGCTTCGCTGCCGCGGAGCGCGGCGGCGGCGCAGTGCTCGAGGTGGTTTCGGAGGAGGTTCCGGGCGACGGCGCGGAGGGACTGTCGCGCGGCGGCGACCTGGGTGATGATGTCGGGGCAGTAGCGGTCGTGCTCGACCATGGCGGCGATGCCGCGGATCTGGCCCTCGATGCGTCGGAGGTGGGCGAGGTTGGCGGCCTTGATGGCGGGGTTGACGCCGGAGGCGAGCATGGGGAGCGGGAGGCTGTCGGGTGCGGGTGTGCGGCGTGTGGTGCGGGGCACGGGTGGCTCCGGGGCTGGGGGGCGTGCGGGGAGTATATACCCCATGGGGGTATATACGGCGGCGTGCCGGCGGGGGTTCGATGCGGGCGTCGGCGAGCGGCGGTCGCCGCGGGGGGGGCCCGGCGGCACCGGAGATGCCGGAGATGGACGGATAGACGCTGGCGGCGACGCTCCGGCTGCGTTCAGGACCGCTGGCGATCGCGGCACTGACGGCGCAGGCGATGTCGGAGGACCGTGCGCGGCGTCGATGGGGCGGGCCAGCGCGTGGAGGCCGGCGCGGAGCGCAGCGCGAACGGGAGCGGTCAGGGGCGCGGGGCGACGCAGAAGCAGCTGGTTTCGAGGGCGACGTCGGCGCGGGACCAGGCGCGGGCGAAGCGGCGGCGCAGGTCTTCGGCCTGAGGGGTGCGGCCGAGCGCCTGTTCGCAGCGGGCCAGGCCGTGCAGGGACCAGCCGTTCTCGGGCCAGCGGCGGAGGTCTTCGCGGTAGACGTCCGCGGCTTCGGCGGCGCGGCCGGCGTCGAGGAGGATGGCGCCCAGGGCGTGCCGTACGGGCTGGACCCAATCGGGCGGCTCCATGTAGAGCAGCGTGTCTTCGACAGCGACGGCGGCACGGAGATGCTCGACGGCGCCGAGGGTGTCGCCCTCGCGGTAGCGGAGTTCGCCTTCGAGCATGCGGTCGGCGATGGAGAGGACCTTGTGGGCGGGGTTGATGGCCATCATGGCGCCGGAGGGGACGGCGGCGACGGCGGCGCGGAATCGGGTTTGCTCGGCTCGGGCAGCGGCGGCGTCGCCTTGAGCGGCGAGGGAGACGGCACGGGCGAACCGCCAGAACGCGCGGGTGATGGGCAGGTCGGCGCGCGGTTCGGGCTCGCGGAGGATGTCGTCCCAGCGGCCGAAGCGGAGCAGGGCTTCGACGGTGATGGGGGCGTAGGCGTCGACGACTGGGGCGAAGCCGTCGTAGAACTCGGCGGGGATGCTGGCGACCATGCCACGGGCGTTGGCGATGGCGTCGTTGGCGCGGCCGGCCATCATGCAGGCGTACGCGAGGAAGTGCTGGTTGTGGAACATGTAGGCGCGGTAGAAGCCCTGGCGGGGGCTGAGGCGCGTGTAGGCGCGGTGGACGGCCATGGCGCGCTCGTTCTGGTCGGCGGCGAGGTTCCAGCGGCCGAGGCGCACGTCGATGTGCGCGGGCATGTGCACGAGGTGGCCGGAACCGGGCACGAGGGTGCGGAGGCGGGTCGCGGCGTCGTCGGCGCGCTGGGGCGTGGTGGAGGCCTCGACGGCGTGGATGTAGTAGTGGTTGGCGCCGGGGTGGTCGGGCCTTCGGGCGAGCACGGCCTCGAGCGTGGCGACGATGCGCGGGGTTTCGGGGCGGGGCGTGCCGTCGAGGTCGTAGAGGTCCCAGGGGCGGAGGTCCATGAGCGCCTCGGCGGTGAGGGTGGCGACGTCGTCGTCGCCGGGGAAGCGGGCGTAGAGGCGTTCCATCGCCTGGGCGTAGGCGCGGTCGAGCGGGGCGCGGGCGACTGGGTCGAGCGGCAGGGGGCGGGTGGTGTCGGGGTCGGCGTAGCGGTGTGAGAGCGCCTCGATGAGGCCCTGCTCGACGGGCGTTGCCGAAGCGGCGGCGGCGCGGGCGCGGCCGAGCGCGGTCCATGCCTGGCGCGAGGAGGCTTCGTCCATGGCGGGGTTGTTGATGTGCGGGCCGCGGCAGATGGCGATGCCCCACCAGGCCATGGCGCAGTCGGGGTCGGCCTCGGCGGCGCGGGTGAAGGAGCGGACGGCCTCGTCGTGGTTGAAGGCGTAGAGCCAGCGCAGGCCGTCGTCAAAGTGGCGGTGGGCTTCGGGCGAGCGCGTCGAGACGGGGCGCGCATAGTCGCCCAGGGCGACGCGGCCGTTGACGACCGCGGCGCGTTCGGCCGCGGCGGGGGAGGTGTCGGCGCAGCCGGCGGTGAGCGCCAGGGGGACGGCGAGCAACGCGGCGGCGACACGGGCCAGGCGGGAGGAGCGGCGGGGATTGGAGGTGCCCATGCGGGCAGTCTACATCGGTCTCGGGCGAGCCCGGTGGCCCCTGAAGGGGTGACGCTCCGGCTGGTCAGGGGGCGGGCTCGCGACGCCAAGAGGCCGGTGCGACGACCAGGGAGATCGAGGAGGCGTAACCCTCGGGCGGCGCGGAAGCGAGCGACTTGTCGTAGACGATTTCGAGCGAACCTGAAACATCCACGGCGCCGACGAGCGAGGCGGATTGGACGAGAACCAAGCCGCGGATGCGTGCTGATCCGCTGACTTCGAGCGAGCCGGTGACGTGGACGAGGCCCTGGAGTTCGTTGGGATATGAGTCGGCGGTGTCGGAGTCGCTGGCGCCGCCGTAAGGGGCGGCGGGGGGGTTGAAGTTGGTCGCGACAGCGGATTCGAGCAAGGGCGTGGAGGCAGTTCCCGCCAGCTGCAGGTCGCCG
Organism: Phycisphaerae bacterium; assembly: GCA_016794945.1. The sequence goes on along the minus strand of JAEUIX010000146.1, from coordinate 2,921 downwards.
TTGACGATGAGCGTCGGGAAGTTGCGGTTGGCTGGCTGGAAGAGCACGGCACGGTCGATGGTGACCTTCTTGCCGGGGCAGTTGATGATCAGTGTTCCAGAGACCCGGACATCGCGGATGGTGAGATTGCTGGAAGGGTTGATGACGTAGACGCCGTTGGGGTTGACGGCGCCGAACGGGTTGGAGGTAGGCGAGAGGACGACTTTCTCGAGCGTGCCTCCGGGTGCGATGGGGGTGGCGCGGGCGGTGTAATCGGTGATGACGGAGGAAGGGGGGAACGGCTTGGAGAGTGCGGCGACGGTCTTGGTTCCGGTGACCACGCCGAGGCCGGCGTAGAGCAGGGAATCGGTGCTGCCGTAGATCGTCCCTGAGTTTGAGATCGTGCCGTTGCTGCTGACGGTGGACTGCAGGGCTGTCACGGCGGCGCCGGAGCGGACGGTGACCTGGCCGGCGGCGTGCAGGGCGCAGCCGAGACTGGTGTACGAGGTCCTGGCGGTGGAGAACTGGACGCTCGCGACCTGCGTCGCCTGGCCGGAGGAACCGAGCCCGAACAGGCGGATGGAATCGATGGAGTTGTTCGTCAGGTCGCCGTCGGATTCGTCGAGGACCTTCCAGCGAAGGGTGCCGCCGTCCAGGGTCAGCGGGTCGCTCCACTGGTTGTGCTTGGTGTTGGCTCGCCAGTTGGGGTCGGAAGCGATCGCGGTGCGGCCGAGTTCGATCGCCGAGCGGGCCAGGGCCTGGGAGCGTCTGGCCTGGAGCGAGGACTCCACGTGCCGCCGCTGTGCGTGGGCCGCGACGAGGCCGCCGACGCCCATGATGGTGACCAGCACCGACACGCCGAGCACGGCGATGGTGACGGAGCCGGGACGGGATCGGAGCTTGGCGGGCATGGAGTTCACTTGGCGCTGGAGACAAGGCCGACGAGCCGGCCGACTTCGACCTTGTTTCGTGTGACGACGACGGTGATGCGCTTGAGGCCGGTGTCGAGCAGGGCGGCGGACCCGCCGGGGTTGGACGGGCTGACCCAGGCGACGGAGCAGGACCAGGACCATCCCGATTCAGCGACGAGGCGCGTGCCGGCGGCGCTGCGGGGGGGCGATTGGACGTACCCGTTGAAATCGTCGGTGTCGTCGAGGGTGGATCGATCCGCGTGGGATTCGCCGAGGTCGGGACCGAGACCCACGGAGACCAGGTCCGGGTCGGAATAGGCCTTGGCGGTCGCTTCGGAGAGGAGCGCGGCGGCGAGGTTCTGGCCCTGGACGCGCCAGAGGGCTCTGGCGCGGCTGGTCGCCGCGGAGCCGGCAGCGCCGAGGGCCGCCGCGAGCATCGTGGCGACGACGACGGAGGCGAGGGCGGCCTCGATGATGGTGAAGGCGCCGCGGGATCGATGGGATGGCCGTCTCACGGAGCCTCCGGTTCGTTGTGAAGGCGGACGCCGGAGGCCAGGTCGGGTGCGGCGGAAGCGGAGCGGAGCGAGAGCTCGACGCGTTGGATGCGCTTGATGGAAGCGTTGGCGGTGGCAGAGAGGTCGTAGGTGCCGTAGACCTGGAAGCGGTGATCGGTGCGGTACCTGTCGCTTGCGGAAGGGTTCCAGGAGGCGCCGCTGTCCACTGACCAGATGGCGGTGGGGGCGGCGTCTTTCGGGGCGGAGAGCGAGGTGTAGTGGCTCCAGAGGACGCCGCCGCCGTTGGCGCCCTTGATCACGAGGACGAACTCATTCTGTGCGTCGGTAACCGGCGTGCCGGAAGGCAGGGGGATATCGATCCATGCGGGTGCGATGGGGTAAGAAGCGATGTTCTCGACGGCCGGCTGGGACATCGGGTCGGTGGGTGGTTCCTGAGAGCCGCCTCCGATCGCGCGATGAATCGCGACGGAGATATCGCCGCTGGGTCGGGTTCTGTGGAGTACAGCGCGGACGCGGGTGAAGCGGAAGTTGGTGGCGGCGCGGGGGATCCCGGGCTGGTTGATGGAGAAGTACTCGGCCCCCCAGGATGTGGCGTTGATGGTGGTGGTGCCGGTGGTGGGCGTGACACCGGACCAGCCGTCGAACGATGCGAAGAGCGTCTCGGCGCTGGTGGTGGTGGTGGTGCGGGACTCGGTGGCGGTCGCAACGGTGTACCGAAGCTCGAAGGCCGCGACGCTGTCGATGAGCGTGGCCTGGGCCCCGTTGAAGGTGCGCAGGAGCGGCCCGCCCGGCGCCGGCCACTCGTAGCGGATGGTCTCGGGCGTGCCGTCGCCGGTCCGGTCGGGCACGGTGAACTGCACGGCGGTGGCGGTGGCGGTGGTGACTGTGGTGGCGAAGCGGAGGTCGTCGGTGAGCGTGGCGACGGCCTCGGCGGCGGAGAGGGAGGCGGCGACTGGGTCGGACTTGGGCGGCAGCGCGCGTGCGGCGGCGAGGAGGGCCGAGCCGATGCCGGCAAGGACGACACCGGAGACGGCCAGCGCCGTGAGCAGTTCCAGGAGCGTGAAAGCGCGCCGGGTCATGGACGTGTGACCCTCCCGATCTGGTCGTCGATGAGGAGCGTGACGTTGCGGCCGGCGGTGGTGAGCTGGAGGGTGCCGTTGGAGCTGGGCGTGCCGTGCATGTCGAACGTAAGGGTGTTGCCGGAGCCGAACTTGATCATCGTGAGCGTGACGCGGAAGGGTTCTTCGCTGAGCGAGGCGGTGTAGGTGGCGGCGCGGCGGTCGAGCGATGTGAGGCCGGGGATGGCGTATCCGGAGGAAGAGAATGAGATGGTGACGGGCTTGCTGGTCGCGACTGCGTGCTGACGGGCGAGGGCGACGTCGCGTTCGACGCGGAGCGCGGCGGCCCTCAGGCGGGCATCGGCGTTGGAGCCGCCGAAGCGGGGGAGGGCGACGGCGCTGACCACGGCGACGATGGCGACGACCAGCGTGATCTCGACCAGCGACAGGCCGGGCGC
>JAEUIX010000140.1 GCA_016794945.1 Phycisphaerae bacterium | reverse complement strand
GGCACGCGGCAGACGATCGGCTGGGCGGCGATCATGACCGCGTTCAACGCGCTGTGGGTCTGGGGGTTCGTGCTGCTCAAGTCGCCGCCGACGCGGAGCTACGAGGGCGAGGGCAAGGCGGCGCTCATGGGACTTCCGCCGCCGCACCCCGTCGAGCCCGAGCCAACACCGAAACCCGCGAAGGATGCGGCGCCGGCACCGGCGCACGGTGACAAGCCCGCGGCGGCGCAGGGCCACGGCGGGCACTGATCGGCTGCACTGCATGGACCGATCAACCAGCGCGCGGAACTTCGCGTGGCTGCTCGGGCGTCATCTTCGGCTTGCCGGGGGGCGTGAGATCCTCTCCCGCGGGGGCCTTGGGCGCCTGCGGCGGAGCGCCCGGCTCGCCGGGCTCGGCCGGTTCCCTGGCCTTGGCCTCGTCCTCGGCCTTGACGCGACGGTCGATCTCGGCGCGCCAATCGGCGTCCAGGTCGGCGAACGACAGACCCAGGGCGTCGCGCGTCGCCTGATCGATGGTCTTTCCGGCGGCCATGGCCCGCAGCCATGCGTTGCGCTTGGCACGCCCGAAACGATCGGACACGTAGAGCATCATGTGCTCGCCCTGGGTGTAGACGTTGCCCATGAGCGCGCCCTTGGTGTTGCGGAAGTCGGTGATGTCCTCCCACTTGGCGAGCCGGCCGCGCCGGGCCCAGCCGTGCACGATCGCGTTGACCCGCTCGACGGGGTTGGTGCGGAATTTCGCGGCGGCCAGATCGGCCACGCCTTCGAGGACCCACCACGGCGCGTCCGTGGCCTTCTCGCCGAATTCGAAGGTGGCGACGTGCCCGTACTCGTGGGCCATCACGGTCTTGAGGCCCGCGCCGCCCTGTCTGCCTGCACGCCCCAGCAGCTTGATGGACTCGTGCGGCTCGTTCCACCCGCCGAGCGAGTCGCTGTACGACAGGTAGATCGACGCCTGCAGGTGCGCCATCGAACCGTAGAGCTTGACCTCCTGCACGCGGTCGATCCGCTGCTCGAAGCCCTCGTCGACGTGCGCCCGGACCTCGGGCATCGCCGCGATCACGGCCTTGGCCATGCCCTCCAGGCCGGGGTCGTACTTCACCCGGACACCCGCAAAGCCGTCGGGCGCGCCCTCGGCGCCGGGCTTCAGTTCCATCACCTGCCATTCTTCACCCTTGAACAGCCAGCGGCCGTCGGCGGCTCGCTCGAAGACGACGGGGTACTCGACCGTGCGCGTCCGCCCGCCCTTGCCCTGCGGACCCGCATCGTTCTCGGTCTGGGGCATCATCCACGTCATGGTCAGCGTGAACCGGGCGCGCGTCGGGCCGAACTCGGCCGGGCGGTCCTTCCAGAGCTGCTCGGGCGAGGGCGCGGCCGGCTGCTTGGCGTCACCCTCAGGCGCGGGTGCCGGGTCCGGAGTCGGCGACGGGTCAGGCCGGATCGCCAGGATGAACTGCGCGGGCTTGAACTTCTCCAGGTCCGCCGCCCAGTTCTCCTGCTCCTTGCGGAAGATCGGGTCGTCGGTGGCGACATGCTTCAGGTAGCCGGGAATGTCCCCGGCGAGCACCGCCGCCTGCATCTCGGCCAGCACGGCCTCGACGGCACTCCGGGAGGTGTCGGCGGACGGCGCCGCGGACGGCGCCGCCGAGAGCGACGCGGGGCAAGCGCCCATGCAGACCGTCGCGAGGACCAACGTTGCCGCGGGTACAAGCCGATTCACCACGTGCCGCTCCTTGCAGGACCGGCGGGGTTCACGCCGGCGGACCAAGCATCGTAACGGCCCCCGGGGCCCGGCGGTCAGGTGTCGGCCGGGGCTCTGCCGGCAAGAACGGCGTCGTACACGCGCTGCAGATCGGCGACCATCCGCTCGGCGCTGAACCGCTCTCGGCACAGCGCCCTTCCCTCTGCCGCCAGCAGGCGGGCACGGGCGGGGTCCTCGGCGGTCCAGCGCACCGCCGACGCCAGGGCCGCTCGGTCGCCCACGGGAAAGAGCCTGCCCGTGCGCCCGTCGATGCAGGCCTCCGGGGTGCCGTCGGCGTCGGAGGCGACGACCGGAACGCCGCAGAGCAGCGCCTGGGGCACGGTCCGCGGCAAACCCTCGCGGTAGCTGGGGTGAACCAGCACGTCCATCGAGCGCATCAGGCCGGCGATGCGCTCCGGCGGTACCAGGCCGGTGATGATCACCTGCGCGATGCGAACTTCGGCCTCGGACGCTGCCCCGCGGTCGAGTTCCGCGATGCGCAGGTTCATGGCCGCCGCGGCGGCGATGAGTCGTGACCGTCTCCAGCCGTCGCCGACCCAGAGCATGGCCCAGGCGGGGTTGCGCCGCAGTTCTGGCCCGAGGGCGTGCAGCAGGTCGTCGTGGCCCTTGAGATCGGCCAGTCGCGCCACGGTGCCGATGACGAACCGATCGGCCGGGATGCCCAGGCGGGCGCGAACCTCCGGCCCCGACTCGCCGGGCTGCGCGTCGAGAAACGGCCCGGTCTCCATGCCCGAGTAGACGGTGACGTACTGCTCGGGCCGACCGATGCCGGCGTCGAGGTACTGGCGGGTCATCGCGTCGGCCACGCTGACGATCGCGTGGCAGCGTCTGGCCGCGAATCGCTCGGCGGCGATGTAGCCCCGCCGGACCAGCGCGTTCTGGAATCCGTGGAACGGCGGGCCGTGGATGGTGTGCACGACGGCGACTGGCCCGCCGGCGGCGCGACGCAGACCCCAGGCGGCCCAGCGCCCGATGACGCCCGCCTTGCTGCTGTGGGTGTGGACGACGTCGGGCCGCAGGTCGAGCAGCAGGCGCCGCAGGTCGCGGGAGGCGCACGCGTCGTGCCAGGGGTGCACCGCCCGGATGAGGTGCGGCGACTCGTGCGTGGCGATGGTGCGTCCGTCGGCGGTACGGAAGTTCCGCACCCGGTCGAGCAGGCTGCCCTCGGGCCCGTAGATCGGCCCGAACACCAGGTGGACCTCGTGCCCCGCCGAGGCCTGACCCTCGCACGAGAGCACCGTGTTCTCCTGCGAGCCGCCGAGGATCAGGCGGGTGGAGACGTGCGCGATGCGGAGCGGTGGCGGCATGGAGGAGTCGGTCCAACGGCGCGACGGCCGGGTGGCTGCATCGCCGGGCGGTTCAATGTACCGCCGGCCGCCGGGCGGGGTCGCACACACGGCCCGCCGGGCCGCGGCTGGCGGGGCGTCGGGGCCGCCGGGGCGCGGGCGGGCGCTACGCTTGGGGCCGATTCCCCGCGGCACGGCCGGCGTGCGGCACCGCTGCGGGACAGAGGAACGAACCATGATCGCCGTTTTCGCCGCGGTTGTTGCGAGCCTGAGCCTGACCCTGCAGCCGGCCGATGCGCCCAAGGCGCCCCCGGCGAACGAGGCGGCCAAGCCCGACGCGGCGCCGGCGGCGACGCAACCCGCAGCGCCCGGCACAGACAAGCCGGCGGAGACCAAGCCCGTGACACTTCCATCCGGCGTCGTGATCGAGGACCTGAAGGTCGGCACGGGCGACGAGGTCAAGGGCCTCACGTCGGTGGTGGCGAACTACAAGGGCATGCTCAAGGACGGCACGGTGTTCGACAGCACCGAGGGCAAGCCGCCGGCGGCGTTCCCCCTGTGGGGCGTGATCAAGGGCTGGCGCGAGGGCGTGCCGGGGATGAAGGTCGGCGGCAAGCGGCGCCTGACGATCCCCGCGGCGATGGCCTACGGCGAGCGCGAGATCAAGAACGGCGACAAGGTGATCATCCCCGCCAACAGCGACCTGATCTTCGAGATCGACCTGGTGGCGACGATGCTGATCGAGGACGTCAAGGAGGGCGACGGCCCGGCATGTCAACCGATGGCGACGGTGAAGGCCGAGTACCGCGGCACGCGCCGCAGCGACGGGGTGGAGTTCGATTCGTCGGCGCGGACGGGACAGGCGTTGACCTTCAGCCTCGACGAGGTGATCAAGGGCTGGACCTGGGGCCTGCCGGGGATGAAGGTGGGCGGCACGCGGAAGCTCGTCATCCCGTGGCAGTTGGCCTATGGCGAGGCAGGGCGGGGTGACAAGATCCCGCCGAAGGCGGACCTGGTGTTCGAGATCACACTCAAGGGCGTGGAGAACCCGCCCCGGAAGTGATTGGAACACAGAGGAACGGGAAAGCGGGAAAACAGCAAAGCAGCAAAGCAAGACGGCAGCGCGCCGGCGAAGGGGTTACGCCGAACGCCGCGCGACGGTGTGTTGCCGCAACTGGGGTTCAGGCGGCGGGCGGTGCCGGTGCCGGCTTCTTGCGGAACAGCAGGGCGCCGATGCCGCCGATGATCGCGCCGATGATGCCGTACTGCAGGACGCTGGAACCCGAACCGCCTCGGGCCCGCCCGGAGCGGCCGAGCGCATCGCTGTAGGTCGCGCCGGCGTCGAAGGCCACGGAGGCGTTGATGGCCTCGAAGCGTGGGCTCAGCGCATCGAAATCCTCGAGCGATGTGTAGCAGTGGAGCATGAGCAGGCCCTCGCCGCCGATGTGCCCGTACGAAATGCCGCGGAGCACGCCGTCGGCCGTGCTGGCGCGAACGGGGATGCGGATGCGGCCTGTGGAGCGGTCGACGGTCGGCCGGTCGAGCGCCAGGTCGGTGAACTGGTCCTTGTTCTGTTCGGCGACCTGCTTGGCGCCGCGTTCCACATCGCCGCGGGTGATCGCCGCGATGAGGTCGTCGACGTCGCCGGACGCGATGGTGCCGGCCTTGGTCTGGACGAGCATGTACGCGGCGAGCTGCCCCTGGCCGTTGACGAGCATGTACCCGGCGTCGTACATCACGTCGGAACCGCCCTTGACCTTCCTCGCTCCCTCGTTGAACGCGCTGAGTTGCTGCGCCTCCATCGGCTGCCAGTCGGGGCCGAGGGTGAAGGACGCCTTGACCGACTCGGCCCGGAGGGGCGATCCGGGCGAGGGTGTTGAAGTCGCCGGCGGGCCGCCGGGCTGGGCGGAAGCGAGCGCCACGGGCAGCCCCGCCATGGCGGCGGCGAGTGCCAGCGTGAATCGGTACAAGTGCAATTGGGTGCGTGCCATGGAGGGAGTGTACGGGAATCCCCGGACACTGCCGCCGCATCAGCCTTATCGCGGCGTGATGCCCCGCCCCCCAAAGTCCAGCTTCATCGCCTGCTTGGCCCGGTAGAGCGTCTCCTCCGCGAGGGCGTTGGCCTTGCGGATGCCGTCGCGGATGACCGAAAGGGCCATCTCGTCGCCCTGCGGGCCGTCGAGCTCGGCGCGCCGGGCACGCATCGGGTCCAGCAGCCGGTTGATCGCCTCGCCGAGCTCGGCCTTGACGTGGCCGTCGCCGATGTTGTCGCCCGCGGCGTAGCGCCGGCGGATCTCCTGGGCCCGGGCCGGGTCGGCCGCGCCGATGAAGGCCTCGACGTACTGCATCAGGATGTTGTCGGGGTTGCCCGGCTCGGTGGGGCTCTGGCGGCCGGTGGTGATGCGGTTGATCTTCTTCTGCACGGCTTTGGCGTCGTCGTAGAGGAAGATCGCGTTGTTGAGGCTCTTGGACATCTTGTTGACGCCGTCGAGCCCCACGAGGCGCGCCACGCGCCCGACCTTGGCCTGGGGGATCGGGAACAGGCCGCCGGCGGCCGGGTGGTCCTGCGGCTCCACGCGGTTGCCGACGCCGCAGTACATCTGGTTGAACTTCAGGGCGACGTCGCGGCACATCTCGATGTGGGCCTGCTGGTCCTCACCGACGGGCACCAGGTCGGGCCGGAAGGCCAGGATGTCGGCGCACTGGCCGACGGCGTACATGGGGAAGCCGAAGGGGTAGGAATCGCCCAGGCCCTTGGTCTCGATCTCGGTCTTGAGCGTCGGGTTGCGCATCACCTTGTTGAAAGGGATGAGCATGGCGAACAGGAACGTGAGCTCGGCGATGGCGGGAATCTCCGACTGCAGCACGAAGGTGCTGCGGTCGGGGTCCAGGCCGACGGCCAGCCAGTCCTTCACGATGCCGATGGTGTTGGCCCGCACGTCGGCCGGCTTGTCGGCGAGCGTGGTGAAGGCGTGCACGTTGGCGATGAGGAAGTAGCAGTCGTACTGGTCCTGCAGGCGCAGGCGGTTCTCCAGCGAGCCGACATAGTGGCCCAGGTGCAGGCCGGTGTGCGTCGGCGTGTCGCCGGTGAGGATGCGGGGCTTGTGGGCGGCGGTGGTCATTCGGATCGGGTGTTTGTCGGGCGAAGGGGCCGGGCGGGATCAGCGGCGCGGGCCGGGGCGGCGCCCGCCGCCCCCTTGGCCGCGGCCGCGCTTGGGGCCGGGCTTGGATGCGGGCTTGCCCGAGCGCTTGTGGCCGGCCTTGCCCGAGCCCGGGCCGGAGCGCTTGGCGTCGGGCTTGCCGCCGCGGCGCGGGGCGTGCTTGGCGGGGCGGGACGGCTTGGGACCCGCCTGCCGCTTGGCCGGACGCGCGCCGCGATGGGCGGGGCGCTGGGCCGGGCGCTGCGGCGGGCGCTGGCCCGGGCGCGAGCGGCGCTCGGGTTGCGCTGCGGGCGCGGGCCGTGTCTGATCCTCGCCGTCATCTTCGTGCGTTTCTTCGCCTTCGAGCAATTCGCCGGCGGCGTCCTCACCGAGCAGGGCCTTGAGCGACTCGGAGACGTCGGCGTCCTGAGCGCGGGATTCGGTTTCGGCCGCGGCCAGGTCGGCGGCGAATTCGCCGGCCTCGGTATCGGGTTCGAGATCGGGCTTGTCGGCGTCGGGGCGGGCTCGGGCGGGGCGCGCAGCGCCCGGCTCCGGGGCGAAGGCGGCGGGCTCGTCGAAATAGGCCGCGGCGTCGGTCGGGAGGTTTCGCAGTTCGGGCGGGCGGTTCTGGGTGATGGGCTGGGCGCCGGGCTCCAGGGGAATCTCGCGCTGGCGCTGGCGGATGACGAGCTTGATGGGGACTTCGGGGAAGGGCAGGTGCTCGCGGAAGGCCTTGAGCAGGAATCGCTGGTAGTTGGTGGGGAACATGTCGGGGTAGTTCACCACGCACACGATGGTGGGCGGCCGGGTGGCGATCTGCGCGACGAAGTAGACCTTGGCGAACTTGCCGACGGAGGAACTGGGGGCGTGGGTTTCGAGGATGGAGCGGATGAGCCGGTTGAGTTTGCCGGTGCTGGCGCGCTGGCGCGACTGCTCGAAGAGATCGAACGCGAGGTCGATGGTCTCGCGGACGTTGCGCCCGCGCTGAGCCGACATGAAGGCGATGGGGGCGAAGTCGAGGCCCTTGAGTTCCTCGCGGATGTAGCGTTCGTAGTCGCCGGTGGTGACGGGGCGGCCCTGGCGTGCCTCGGGCCCGCCGGCCAGGGGGCGGCCCTCGGCCAGGTCCCACTTGTTGACGACGATGACGGTGGGCTTGTAGGCGGTGGTCAGGGCGCGGGCGAGCTGCTGGTCGACGTGCGAAAGCGGGACGGTGGCGTCGATCATGAGCAGGGCGACGTCGGCGCGGGCGATGGCCTGCAGCATGCGCTCCAGCGCGTACCACTCGACGCGGTCGTTCATGGAGCGGCGGCGGCGGAGGCCGGCGGTGTCGATCGCGACCAGTGAGCGGCCGTCGAGCTCGAAGCGGACGTCGACGGCGTCGCGGGTGGTTCCGGCGATCTCACTGACGATGACGCGCTGCTCGCCGGCCAGGGCGTTGACGAGTGTGCTCTTGCCGGCGTTGCGCTTGCCGACGATGGCGAGCATCATCTCCGGCGGGGCGTCGGGGCTGGCGGTGGCCGAGGGGGCGGGGCGGTCGGCGGCCGAGGCGCTGGCTCGGGTGGCGGCCAGCAGGGCCCTGGCTCGGGTGTGCAGGAAGTCCACCAGGTCGCGGCGCATGTAGTTGTTCTTGGCCGAGACGCTGACCACGTCGGGGAAGCCCAGGGTCATGGCTTCGAACACGTGCGATTCCCAGCGGGGGCCGTCGCACTTGTTGGCGACCAGCACCACCTTGGCCGAGCCGTCCTTGTGGCGGCCCAGGCCCCCCTCGCGCAGCAGCTTGGCGACGAGCTGGTCCTGCGCGGTCACGCCGGCCTGCACGTCGACCACGAAGAGCACCAGGTCGGCGGTCTCGACGGCGGCGGCGATCTGACGCTCGATGTCCGCCGTGAGCGCGGCCAGGTCCATGCCCGCATCGTCGATGCGCCGGCCCTCGGCGGTGTAGACGCCGTAGCCGCCGGTGTCGGTGATCTCGACGTCGATCGGCTTGCCGACGTTGTCGGGCGGGTCGAGCGTGACGACGGCGCTGACCCGGTCGCGCGTAACGCCCGGGGTGGGGTCCACGATCGAGACACGCCGGGAGGCCAGCATGTTCATGATCGAGCTCTTGCCCACGTTGGGCCGGCCGA